>NZ_JBBJNI010000216.1:0-4853 GCF_037719425.1 Daejeonella sp.
ACAATTTGTTCGATATATGCTTCAGGCAACAGGAATTCATAAATCATACGGCAAGCTTCATATTCTTAAAGGTGTTGACCTGGAGGTACAAAAGGGCGAGATAATTACCATAGTGGGCGCTTCGGGAGCTGGCAAAAGCACCTTGCTTCATATTATAGGAACGCTGGATCAGCAGGACCAGGGGAGCGTTCGGCTGAATAATATAGATGTAAGTTCCCTGTCGTCGAAGAAGCTCAGCGCTTTCCGGAACCAGCATATTGGTTTTATTTTTCAGTTCCATCATCTTCTGCCAGAGTTTACCGCACTGGAAAACATAGCTATACCAGCCTATATTGCCGGGAAAGGTAAAAAGCAGGCTGAAGACCGGGCACGGGAGCTGCTGGACCTGCTGGGCTTAAAGGATCGGGCTGATCATAAACCTAATGAACTCTCGGGAGGGGAGCAGCAGCGAGTTTCGGTAGCACGGGCACTGATCAATAATCCTTCGATCATTCTTGCGGATGAGCCTTCGGGTAACCTGGATTCGAATAATGCGGAAAGCCTGCACCAGTTGTTTGCCGACCTGCGCGACCGCCTGAAGCAAACCTTTGTGATTGTAACGCATAACGAGAACCTGGCGAATATGGCGGACCGCAAGATCATAATGAAGGACGGGCAAATCATTTTATAATAATGCCAGTCCTGATCACTGCCGGGCTGAGCCCCGAAGCCTATCGGCTTAAAAGAATATTAGCTATCGATGAGGTTGTTTTTGCAGATCAAAGCCCGCTGCCGCAGATACCAGGCAGCCGGAGTTTAGTTATTCCGCCTTATACTTCATCAAGCTTTGTACATGAAGTACTCAAAGGCTGTCTCGATCTTGGAATAACAAAAATATACCCATTGCAAGCAGGAGAAGTAACAGAGCTGTCGAAAGCACGTTCTTTGTTCCTGGAATATAATGTGAAACTGATCATCCCCTCAGAGGAATGGCTTAAAAACCATGAGCCCTTAGTTAAAGGCAGCGCTGAGGATATCACTGTGCTGGAAGAGGGAACAACCGTAGCAGCAGAGGGAGTCTCTGATACTATTTCTCTAAATAATGAGACCGGTGTTTTCAGCGGGGCAACCAATGGACAGAATACGGAGTATTGTTTATATTTAATAGAAGATGCTGGAATATAGAGATCTTGACCCAAAGAAAAAGGCATTTGTATTCGAGCTGGATAATGTTATTTATCCTGAGAAAGACTACCTTCTGCAAGTTTATTACTTATTTTCAAACTTCATTGAGTTTACCGAAGGAGTACCATCGTCCGCCGACCTTACGGAATTTTTCAAGACGGTTTATTTTCACCACGGTGAAGAGGGGATCTTTGAAAGAGCCGCAGAAGCCTTCGGTTTTGATGACAAATACCGGGTAAACTTTGACATGCTGCATAGTACGGCAATATTGCCTTTAAAGCTGCTTATGTATAAGGAAGTTTTAAAGCTTTTGCAGGAGATCATAATAGACAGGAAGCAGATCTTCATTGTGACAAACGGCAAGCCTGAAATTCAGCTGAATAAGATCCGACAGATGGAATGGAATGGCCTGGAGCAGTATTTAAAAGTGTTTTATGCAACAGAAGTCAAACTAAAACCAGAACCAGACGTATTATCGTATATACTCCAAGACAATAACTTAGTACGAAAAGATGTTATTGTTTTCGGCGGAACGCAGATTGATGAAGACTTTGCAGCTGCATGCGGAGTAGATTATATTAATGTGGATGATATCCTTAGATTAAATTTATACTAACAAGAACCAATTATAAATTAAAATAAACGATGATAAATAAGTCAAATATCCAGAAACTTTTCATCCTGAGCTTTGGCCTGCTGATAGGCTTTTCTGCGTGTAAGAAGGATTCAAAAGTAATCCCCACCCCGGTCACTCCACCGGTAGTAGTTGCTGCAACCCGGGCTGAACTAACTAAGGATTCTATTTTCCTTTACGCAAAAGACACGTATTTCTGGAATGAGTTCCTTCCAACATATGAACTATTTAATCCGCGCCAGTATGCAACTAATCAGGCTGTGCTTGATGCGATAAAAAGATCACCAAAACCTCCTGGAGTTGTAGACAAATACTCTTTTCTGGATGATGGCTCACTTGAGAAGGAATTATCCGGCGTAAGCGGCGATTTTGGATTTTCAGTATTCTACAATGGCGCCAGGCCTTCTGACGATTTAAGGGTTAAATATGTATCTCCAAATTCACCGGCGGCTTCCAAAGGTTTGAAAAGAGGTTATAGAATCACTAAAATAAACGGCAGAACCGAGTTAACAACTGCAGTTGATGCGAATATTTCATTCGTTAGTAATGCCGTTTTCGGAAACAGCGCTTCCGTTACTATAACTGTGGAAAAACCTGGTGGACTTATTGAGGAGATGACCATAGCCAGAGGCAACTATTCATCAACACCGATATTTTTCACTCAAGTTTTTACTGTAGGAAGTAAGAAAGTAGGTTATATCGTTTATAATAGTTTTACCACAAATTCAAGGGATGCTTTAACGGCGAAGTTTGCTGAATTTACAGCAGCAGGTGTTACAGAACTGGTTATTGATTTAAGATATAATGGAGGTGGTTCAGTAGCTACCGCCGAAGCTTTTACAAATTTAATAGCACCAGCCAGCCTGAATGGAACTACCATGTATACTACGTTTTGGACGAAGAAGATGCAGGATGGACAAGCCACTATATTGAAGAACCAGCCGCTGACGGATGCGAACGGAAAGTTACAGCCATTTACCGGGGGAGCGAATGGGAAGTTCGCAACTTATTTTGATATTGATTATAAACCCGCTGCAAATACTGAAAAGTTTGCTAAAATAGGGGGCGCAAATATATCCAAAGTTGTCTTCCTGGTGTTGTCAGGCACAGCCTCAGCAAGTGAGCTTTTAATTAACAATCTGAAACCGCATATGGATGTGAAACTGGTAGGAGGAAAAACGTTTGGTAAGCCTGTTGGATTCTTCGCAATAGATATTGATGTAGTGGATCTTTATATTCCACAATTTGAAACAAAGAATTCCAGGAATGAAGGCGGTTATTTCGATGGAATGGCGGTAGATTTTGCTGTGGGGGATGATGTTTCCAAGGAGTTTGGTGATCCGACAGAAAAACTTTTAGCCGCTGCTTTAAGTTACTCGGCTAAAGGAACATTTACCATCGCCAAGCCAAACACTACAATAAGCAGTGTGAAAGCGATGTCTGTTAAGGAAGCTGAGGAGATGACCATTGAATTGGACGGAAATACCTTCAGAGGTATGAGCTATGATAAGAAGTTTAAGTTGAAGAAACAGTAAGAAAGAACCAAGAACCAAGAACCAAGAATCAAGAAACAAGAACCAAGACCAGGACGCAAGAATCAAAATTTGGACGTGGTTCTTTATATAGTTCTTCATTTCATTGTAAAAAATACCTCATAAATAGATTATGGGGTATTTTTTTTGAATTCCATCTTAATATCCAGTAATTTAGTAGTCTACTGTATTTTGACAGTTAATTTAAATCAAAGTGTTATGAGTTTAAGACTGGGCGATATAGCCCCAAACTTTAAAGCAAAATCATCTCTCGGAGAGATTGACTTTTACGAATATTTAGGTGATAGCTGGGCGGTATTATTTTCGCACCCGGCCGATTATACTCCGGTATGTACGACGGAATTAGGGAAAACAGCCTCGCTGAAAGACGAGTTTGAGAAACGCAATGTCAAAGTTATCGCTTTAAGTGTTGACAGCGAGGAGTCTCATAAAGGTTGGATCGAGGACATTAATGAAACGCAGGACGTTGAGGTTACCTTTCCAATACTGGCTGACGAAAACAGAGAAGTTGCTGAATTATATGGGATGATGCACCCGAATGCATCAGAAACGTTTACTGTAAGATCCCTGTTCGTCATTGGACCGGATAAGAAGATCAAACTGATGATCACTTACCCTGCTTCGACAGGCAGGAACTTCCAGGAAATTTTACGTGTTATTGATTCGCTGCAACTTACAGCAAATTACAGTGTTGCTACCCCGGCCGACTGGAAGGAAGGGGAGGACGTTGTTATTGTGCCGGCTATAAAGACGGAGGATATTGCGGCTAAATTTCCTAAGGGATACACTGCAATTAAGCCGTACCTGAGAATGACCCCGCAACCAAATAAATAATTATTTTAGAACCAGGTATCAAGAATCAAGAATCAAGATTTTCCACAAAGCGGACTGAACGGCGAAAGCTTATTCAGTGATACCTTCTGGTTCCGTTTACTCAGATTCCAGCGATGCTGGAATCTTTTAATTCCTCTAACTGTGCTTGTCAGCAGCAGAAAGGTGGAACCGCCTGAAAAGTTTGACTATTTGCATCAGCGAAGCTGGAACTTCTTGAGTCGCAACGAACAATTTCCATAAGAGAGCTTAAATTTAAACCGTCTAAAGAAAACATCTGTCGCGACCTTAGGATATCTATCTAGATTGAATTTATGAACAGGAGTGAATAATAATTTGGTATCTGATTAAAATCATTCGTTATATTTATATTAATATTAGCTCTATGTATAACGTACATAGAGCTTCATTTTTTTATTGATTATGGCAACAGGAAAAGTAAAATGGTTCAATACTCAGAAAGGGTATGGATTCATCGTAAATGATGACGATAACAAGGAGATCTTCGTTCACTTTAAGGATATCGAGGGTGGAGCTAATGCGATCAGGGAAAACGATACAGTAGAGTTTGAAGTAGAGGAAGGACGGAAGGGGCTGCAGGCGACGAATGTGAAGAAAGCTTAGTAATTTTCTGGAACCAAGAGCCAAGATCCAGGAACCAAGACTAATTA
>NZ_JBBJNI010000073.1:0-19543 GCF_037719425.1 Daejeonella sp.
TACATTTTCAAGCGAAGAAGAACGCGGCAGTAGGTTAAAGGTCTGGAAAACAAACCCGATCTCCTGGTTTCGTACCTCAGCAAGCTCGTTGTCGGTCATCTCGCTGACCTGGTTCCCGTTTAGTATGTATACACCTTTTGTTGGGGTATCAAGGCAGCCAAGAATATTCATCAGTGTCGATTTTCCCGAACCCGACGGGCCCATTAGCGCCACAAACTCACCCTTATCAATCGTTAATGTAACTGATTTCAAGGCATGGATTGTCTCGGCCCCAATGACATATTTTCTACCGATATCTGATAAAGTAATAAGAGACTCTTTGGCCATACTGTTTTGTTTTTAGACTGACGGCATCCCTGTATTGTTACAGAGCGTGATGAATTTACTGTTTATTGATCACTTTAGCTACACGGAAATATTTGCCGTCGTGTTTTGGCGCGTTCTGCAGAGCATCTTCCCGGCTTATCACCTGAATAACCTCGTCTTCACGTACCACATTCACCTCATCGTTCATATAGATCAAAGGCTCCACGTTATCGGTATTAACCTCGTTAAGCTTATCCATAAAGGTCAGGATGTTATTCATATCATTTAGAAGCCCCTGCTTATCCTCTTCCTTAACTTCCAGCCTTGCCAGGTGAGCTACTTTATCTATTGTATCCAGGTTTATCTTCATTGTATTATGCTATTTCCTCCGGATCATTTATCCGGTAATTATTAAAACGCTGCTCCATCATCGCAAAAACTTTATCCCTCAGCACTTCTGCATCTGCAGGAAGCATTCCGGTAGTTTCTATCGGAGCGTGGATGTAAATATCGCAAATCCCCGGCATACTTCCATATCTGGCGCCGTCATCCCACATTAATTCCCAGTTATTTTGGATAGTTATGGGTAGAATCGGTACACCCCGGTCAATTGCCAGCTTAAACGGACCGTTCTTAAAAAGCTGAAGCACTGGCGGATAATGCCCGCTGATCATGCCTTCAGGAAATATGACCACGTGTTTTCCTTCATTGATACTTTCCTCCGCCTTTTTGAATGCCCGGAAGGCCGACATTTTACTTTCGCGGTTTAGGGGAATATCTATCGTTCTGAAATATATGCCGGTTATAAAGTTTTTCAGCAACTCCTCTTTTCCAATGAACACCATGTTCTTTTTAGCAAGGAGCATCACCGCGGTGATATCAAGGTTGGAGGTATGGTTGCCACAAATAATATACGTTTTGGTCCAGTCGACTTCCTGCTCATAGGTGAACCGGTAAAAGATCCCTGCCAGGGTGGTGCTTACAAAACTGAAAGCCCTCCGCACGCTGTTCATCCCTTTGAAATTTACTGGCTTGCGTGAAAAGATATAGATCAGTGGGTACAGAATAATAAAAGTCAGTGCAAGCAGTATTAAAAAATAATAAAGGTGCACCTTCTTCAGAAATCTCTTCATGCTGATCAAAAATAGAAAATTCCCGAACAAATCCTTACTTTCGCCCCTATATGGAAACTGTTGTAAGTGGCATCCGGAGCACCGGGAAACTGCATTTAGGGAATTTTTACGGAGCTGTTAAAAACTTCGTGCAGATGCAGCACGAGTATAATTGCTATTTTTTCATAGCCGATTATCACTCGCTGACCACCCACCCTACTCCCGCGGATCTTCACGGCAACGTTCGCCAGGTGCTTGTCGAGTATCTTGCAGCAGGCATAGATCCCGAAAAGGCAACCATATATGTTCAGTCTGATGTTCCCGAGATCGCTGAACTTTACCTGTATCTTAATATGAATGCTTACAAGGGAGAGCTCGAAAGAAGCACTTCTTTTAAAGATAAAGTGCGTGCGCATCCGGATAATATAAATGCAGGGCTTCTCACTTATCCTGTGCTTATGGCTGCGGATATCCTGATCCACAAGGCTACAAAAGTTCCGGTTGGTAAAGACCAGGAGCAGCACCTTGAAATGTCAAGAACTTTCGGCAACCGCTTTAATCGCTTATACAACAACGAATATTTCCCTGAACCGTATGCTTTCAGTTTTTCTGAAAAGCTGGTTAAGGTGCCGGGCCTCGATGGCAAAGGTAAAATGGGAAAATCGGAAGGAGAAGGTAATGCGGTGTATCTTTCAGATGAACCGGAAGTGATCCGTAAAAAGGTTATGCGCGCCGTAACAGACGCTGGCCCTACAGAGGAGAACCAGCCAAAAGCCGAAGCGATACAGAACCTCTTTGATCTTTTGAAAGTAGTGTCAGCTCCTGATACCTATTCTCATTTTGAAAGTCTTTATAATAGCTGTCAGATCCGGTATGGAGATTTTAAGAAGCAGCTTGCCGAAGATATGATCCTGGCAACGGCGCCTATCCGTGAAAAGATCAGAGAGATTGATGGCGACGATACTTACCTCAGGCAAGTAGCCCGTTTTGGAGCCATCAAAGCACGTGAAAGCGCCGCTAAGACGATCAGGCAAGTCCGCGAGATCATCGGCTTTAAAAGTTTTTAACGTTTTTGCCGGAATAAAAAAACAATTTGTATTTTCAAACTCGCTTTGCGCCTGCCGCTTGGCACTTACCTTATATATATCATGCATATTGCTATCGTTGGAAACATTGGGGCTGGCAAAACTACCCTTACAGAATTGCTTGCCAAGCACTTAGGGTATGAGGCCCAGTTTGAAGCTGTTGATAATAACCCTTACCTGGAAGATTTCTATAGTGATATGAAAAGATGGAGCTTTAATCTCCAGATCTATTTTCTTAACAGCCGTTTCCAACAGATCCTTGAGCTGCAAAGAACCAACAAGAATATAATCCAGGATCGTACGATCTACGAGGATGCCTATATTTTTGCCGAGAACTTACATGATATGGGATTGATGACCTCCCGCGATTATGATAATTATGCCGCTATTTTCGAAAACATCACCTCATTTATAAAACCTCCCGATCTTTTGATCTTCCTGAGGGCTTCTGTACCTACCCTGGTTAATAATATTCAAAGAAGGGGCCGGGAATATGAAGCAGGGATCCGTCTCGATTATCTTTCTAAGCTGAACGAGAAATACAAAAAATGGATCGATTCCTATACCCAGGGAAAGCTCCTTGTTCTCGATAAAGACAAGCTCGACTTTGCTAATAATCCGGAAGATCTCGGATTTGTAATAAACAGCATCGAGCGGGAAATACATGGGCTCTTTTAGGAACACCTGAATCTCTACGGATGAAGATACTTGGAATTATACCCGCACGTTTCGCATCCAGCCGCTTTCCGGGAAAGCCTTTGGCCGACATCGCCGGCAAAAGTATGATCCGGCGTGTTTATGAGCAGTGCCGTAAATCTTCAAGCCTCCATAAAGTTATTGTTGCCACAGATGACCAGCGCATACTGGATCATGTAAAAAGCTTTGGCGGAGATGTAGTAATGACATCGGAAGATCATGTGAGCGGAACGGACCGTTGCAATGAGGTAGCAAGTCAATTTCCTGAGTTCGATATCTGCATTAATATTCAGGGAGATGAGCCGCTCATCGATCCGTTGCAGATAGACTTGGTGTGTCAATGCTTTATGGTTAAAGATGTCGAGTTGGCCACACTTGTAAAGAAAATTACAATTACGGACGAGCTCTTTAATCCAAACACTCCGAAGGTGATCTTTAACAAAGATATGGAGGCAATCTATTTCAGCAGAAACACCATTCCTTTTCTCAGAAATTCAGTTCAGGATAATTGGCTGAAGGACCACACCTATTACAAGCATATCGGGATCTATGGCTACCGGACCTCTACCCTTGCGGAGATCACCAGGCTGGAAATGTCTGCCCTGGAAAAAGCCGAAGCATTGGAACAATTGCGATGGGTGGAAAATGGCTATAAGATAAAAGTCGCCGTAACAGATAAAGAAAGCCAGGCGATCGATACTCCTGAAGACCTTAAAAAGCTTCTGTCCCACCTGAAACCTGACACCTGATACCTCAAACCACACCATGAAATTACCCCTCCTGATCCTCTCCATCATCATGATCACTCAATCGACCCAGGCGCAGCTGGAAAAGAGACTTGACTCAGTTATTACAAGTACGATCCAGCCAGGGGAACCGGGAATTGCTCTGTATGTTGAGAATAATGGAAAAGTGATCTATAAAAATGGCTTTGGCCTTGACAATACCAATGGCAAAAGGATAAAGGCTACCACAAATTTCAGGATGGCATCTGTATCCAAGCAGTTTACTGCGATGGCGATCCTGCTTCTTGAAAAAGATGGTAAGATTTCGTTCGATGATCCTATATCCCGCTTCTTCCCCGAAATACCGTCCGTAGTTGGTAACAAGGTCCTGCTAAGGCATTTGCTTACGCATTCATCAGGGATTATTGATTATGAAGCCATAATGGACGATTCGAAAACAACCCAGCTGCTTGACGCGGATGTGCTGACTCTTCTATCAAAACAGGACACGACTTATTTTGCGCCGGGAAGCAAATTCCGCTACAGCAACTCAGCTTATGCTCTCCTTGCGCTGATCACCGAAAGGATTTCAGGTCAAACATTGCCCGGTTTTATGAAGGAGCGCATCTTCAGGCCGCTTAAAATGAAAAACTCGCTGATGTATGAGGCCAGTACTACGATCCCAAACCGGGCCTTAGGATTTGCGAGGGACAGCAATAAAAAGCTGTATGCCAATGATCAGAGCTCTACCAGCGCGGTCAAAGGAGATGGAGGCGTTTACACGTCTTTAAATGATTACAGCAAGTGGACCCATGGGATATGGAATAAAACCCTGGTTGATCTGCCTGCAGTGTTAAAAAAACTGAATTTCCCGATAAAACAGGTTACAGGAAGTTTTTACGGCCCGGGATGGTTTTATTTCGATAAAGATCAGCCTTCTTTTTTTCATTCAGGCAGCACCTGTGGGTTCAGCACATACTCGATCAATATTCCCGGAACAAAGACGTCCATCGTTTACTATTCCAACATAGCGAACAATTCGGCTCCCTGGAAGAAGATACTGGAAGTGCTTGCAAGCGAAGGAGTCGCCAATCCCACCCAGATTTTTCAATTGCACGAGCTAACCCGGTGATACTACCTTTTTACAAATCGCAAACATTCTTTTAGTTAAACTTGCATCGTAAATAACATTGACGTTAATTCCGGCCTAACAATGAACGAGGATTTTTTCAGGCATATATTTCAAAAGCAGCAGGATGCAGATGAAGTGCCGTCCAATAAAGAGATCTCCAGGTGGGCAACAGACCTGATCAGGCTGATCTTTCCTGAGCAATCCAAACGCCCTTTTGATTCGATAGAGGCACTTAAAAGCCAGTTCGGACAGCTGGAAGAAGAACTTTCCAGGATCATGGTCTCTACTAAAGCCTGCGACCATTGCAATCATGCACAGTTATCGAAAAAATTCTTTGCGCAGATCCCGGACCTGTACCGCATCTTGAATACAGATATTCAGGCCATCTTTAACGGAGATCCCGCTGCAAAAAGCGAGTTCGAGGTTATCAGGGCTTACCCGGGCTTTTATGCGATCTCGTTTTACCGCATGGCGCACGCATTGTCTCTGCTTGATGTACCTCTTATCCCCAGGATTCTTACAGAATATGCACATTCCAAAACTGGAATAGATATACATCCCGGTGCCGACATCGATGAATTTTTCCATATCGATCACGGAACGGGTGTGGTTATCGGTGAGACCTGCAAGATCGGCAAGCATGTAAAGCTCTACCAGGGTGTTACCATGGGCGCTTTAAGTGTTGATAAAAGTATGGCCAATACCAAGCGCCATCCTACCGTCGAAGACCATGTTGTTATTTATTCCGGGGCTACGATACTGGGGGGCGAAACTATTATCGGGCATCACAGTATTATTGGCGGAAACGTCTGGCTTACCAAAAGCGTTCCTCCCGGATCATCTGTTTATAATACTGCCGACGTGGTGATCTCCACAGGAAGGAAAATAAATCTATAGAATGGCTGGTATAATTGATTTTGTTGGCAACACTCCACAGGTTGAGATCAAAAGGCTGAACCCTAACCCTAATGTTAAGATCTATGCGAAGCTGGAAGGAAATAATCCGGGCGGCAGCGTTAAAGATCGTGCAGCATTAAACATGATCCAAAGTGCCCTCGCGCGCGGGGATATAAAAAAGGGGATCCCATTAATTGAAGCTACCAGCGGAAATACAGGGATTGCCCTGGCTATGATGGCAAGGCTTTATGACCTGGAAATCGAGCTGGTAATGCCGTCGAATTCAACCAAAGAGCGCACCCTTACTATGGAAGCCTATGGAGCAAAAGTGACGTTACTGGACGGCATTGAGGCCTGCCGTGATTACGCCGACGAAAAAGCAGCCTCCGGAAAAAGATTTATGCTAAACCAGTTTGCCAATCCCGACAATTATCTTGCACATTATAAAACTACAGCACCCGAGATCTGGAAAGATACTGATGGAAAGATCACGCATTTTGTGAGCTCAATGGGTACTACCGGAACTATCATGGGATGCTCAAAGTATTTCAAAGAACAAAATCCTGGAATAACCATTGTAGGATGTCAGCCTACTGAAGATTCTTCTATTCCTGGAATCCGTCGTTGGCCGGAAGCTTACCTCCCTAAAATATTTGATCCCAACCGTGTAGACCGCATCATGGATATTTCGGAAAAGGAAGCCGTATCAATGACAAGAGAACTTGCGAGGACTGAAGCGATCTTCGCCGGCATGAGCAGTGGCGGCGCAGCTTCTGCTGCGATCCGGCTTGCCAAGGAACTCGATAATGGGGTTATTGTGTTCATTGTCTGCGACCGTGGTGACAGATATTTGTCGAGCCAGCTGTTTGGGTAAGAATCTTTTCTTATTTTGGTTCCACTATAAATTCAATCATGGAAGAATCTAAACCTGGCCAGATCCTCTGGCATGACCTGACAGTCGATAACGCTGAAGAAGTAAGCAATTTTTACAATGGAGTTCTGGGCTGGGAAAAAGAAGGTCTGAGTATGGGTGATTATGATGATTTCGTAATTAAAAGCTCCAAAGACGGCGATGTGGTTGCTGGTGTTTGCCATGCGCGCGGAGGCAATAAAGACATCCCCCCTCAATGGCTGATGTATGTAAAAGTTGTTAATCTCGACTCAAGCCTTGCAAAGTGTGTGAAGCTGGGCGGTAAAGTGCTGGGAGAAAAACGCAAAATGGGTGAAGCATATTACGGCCTGATTCAGGATCCTGCAGGCGCGTATATGATGCTATGCGAATAAGATTTAGCTGATATTCTTGATTCTCAGAAACTGTCGGTTTTCGATATGATTATGAACGATACGGTCCACTATCTCTGAGGTGATATTGGGATAATCCACTTCAACGGTCCGGGCGTTCTCTATCCAGTTAGCGATGACCATGTCATACTTGCTCTTGAGGCTTTTGATCACAGGCACACCCATATCTTTGAGAGCAGCGGCGTTTAACTGCTGTTCATATTGATTTCTCATGGGAATCACCAGAAGCTTTTTCTTCATGAACAATGCCTCGGCTGGTGTTTCAAAACCGGCGCCGCATAATACTCCAGCAGAACCAGCCATGCTTTTAATAAACTTATCGTTATGAATAGGCTGGATGGATACATTTTTACTTTTGAATGCCTTCCTGTTATGCTTTGAAAAAACATCCCACTGTACGTTATTAAACTGACTAAGCTTTAAGATAAGCCTTCTATCATCGTATGCCGGTAAGTAAACGGTGTAGTGGTCACCGGCGTCAATCGCGTGATCTCTTACCTGCTTCCGAATCACAGGAGTATAAATATCCTTGGCGTAAGGCTTAAAATGAAACCCGTACTGAACTGTATTGGGGGCATAATTCTTTAGAATAAATTTGCCCATCATATCCGTCACATCCGGCGCCGGGGCGTCATCAGCAAGGACTGCTGCCTGATGGCTAAGACCAATGCACGGTACATTTCTTGTATAACAAGCCCATGCAGAAACAGGTTCAAAATCGTTGATAACCAAGTCGTATTTCTCGACAGGAAGGTCCTTAACTTCTTTTATAAGCTTTCTGCCTTTAGACCGGATGAGGGTCTTCCATAGATCTACACCGCCGTTCCTGCCAAAAATAAAACTCAGGCCATGCAGCTTGTACTTAATGGGAAATGGGATAGTAAGATCACTTTGAATTCCGCTAACGACAATATCAACGTCACCATGCTTCATGAGGCATGGAATAACGTCCATAGCTCTGCTTAAATGGCCATTGCCTGTTCCCTGAATAGCGTATAAGATCTTCATTCGATTTCTCAGGCTAAGTTATAAATTACATTACTTATATAACCATTGAAAGTAATGGATGTTTACAAGCATGAAACTTTATTAACTTAGAAAGTATAACGAATGTCTAAAATTACTTAGGAACCGGCGCATTTATCACTGCAGGTTCTTCTGTTTCTTCTACTACTCCTTCTTTAGCATTTTTGAACTCTTTTATGCCTTTACCAAGGCCGCGCATAAGTTCAGGTAATTTCTTGCCCCCAAAAAGAAGAAGAACGACTACCCCTATCATAATTAATTCCGGACCACCTAATCCCATAATGTTAAATTTTAGTTTGTTATCGGATATACGTGGGAATTACCCCCTCGGTTTTATAAACGGCAGGTAAATATATCTCATCCTAAATCTGCTGCTCTAAGTTCTGCGTATATTACCATTTATCTCAGAAAATATGGATGTTGCAACTGAAAACAAACGGGTTGAAGCTGTTCAGCGTTATTTGAAATTTAACGTCGATAGACAAAAGGATCTGCAGGAAATAGTTATGCTGGCCTCTGTTATCTGCAACACCCCAATAGCTTTGATCACGCTTATGGACTATGACATTCAGCTAATCAAAGCTGGAATAGGCACGAAGCAAACCGTAATGCCCCGAAGCTCATCATTTTGCACTCATGCAATCGAAGTTGATGAAATAATGGTTGTAAAAGATGCAAGCAAGGACGAGCGATTTGCAAATGCACCTGTAGTAGCAAATGATCCGCATATAAGATTCTATGCGAGTGCAAATCTGAAATCCTATGATGGATATAACGTTGGAACGCTCTGTGTTTACGATACCCATCCAAAAGAGCTGAGCCAGCAACAGTTGGAGTGCCTTTCCGCATTAGCCAACCAGGTAAGCCACATTATGGAACTTGATCGCAGTCTCAAGCAGGTGAAAGAACAGAATAAGATCCTTCGCGAAGTGGCAAGAATTGAGTCACATGAATTAAGGCAGCCTGTAGCTTCAATTATGGGACTCATGTTGTTAATGAAAGAAACACCCTACACTGAGGAGCCTGAATATCTGGAACTTCTAGATCGGTCCGTCAATCAACTGGACGAGAGGATCAGGCGGATTGTAAGTCAGGTAAATAATTATTCAAGTTAGTCATTTACGAGTCAATGATAAGAGCTCTTTTAAATTACAAGCTGACGGACAGGTATCTTATCTCTGCAAATATAAATAAAACCCGATTTCTCCATTTTTGAATAATTTAGAACACAAAAAGAGAGGCTGTCTTCTCAGACAGCCTCTCTTTCTTAATATATCCTCCTAACTACTATAATAGAAGGATCAATAATAAAATAACAATAATGATTGCACCCACAGAAAGATAAATTCCTCCGTTCATTGCCTTCGCTTCTTTTTTCATTTCCGTAAGTTCATTACGAAGTGCTTTGCGTTCTGAACTATTAAGCTCCGATCTGTCAATGCTTTTGATCTCTTCAATTCTTCTCGTGATCTCTGCAAGGCGGACTTTTTGATTCTCAGTCATTTCAGGTTTAGACTTAGCATCTTTTGCCATTACTGAAGGGGCTGATAACATTAACATTAATGCTGTAGCCAGGAAGTAAATTTTCTTTTTCATTTCGTTTGTTTTAGGTGTTTTTGAATAAACAGTAAGTTTTAGAAAATGTTTAGGAATTAATTATAAGTGTTGATACAAATATTATTCCACAGACATAATTTAATGAAAAAGAAAGAGAATTAATTTCCGGTCAGGCTATTCTCTACTTTAAAAGATGGGCTGTCAAAGTAGACCAGTTTCTTGGGATGTTTGAATGCATGATTTTGGATCATATTTCTAATGTAATCATTTGAAGGATGGACCGTCAACTGGTCTTTAAGTTGCGCAATATTATCAATTTGCTGCTCTTCCGGAATGAAGCCCATACCGTAAAAAACGCCCTTTTCCATCAATACACAGCTCTTTTCAGACAGAGTCCTGCCCTTATCGATGAGGGCGAAGCTAGGCAGGACATTATTTAGATGCACAGTTGAACTGAGAACCCGGGCATTATATTCGTCTTTTGATTCTTTTTGTTCGCATGCCCCCAGGCATGAACCCTCACCGATTCCTAAACACTGGTCATTATTCCGCTGAATAAAGCACAATTTAGGACACAAGTTAAAATCCTTAACCAAATGTTTAATCAGGGCATAGCCTTCGGAAATGGAATTGAAGGTATAAACCGGCTTTGAAAATTTCGTTCTCCTGTCAACGGCCAGCCTTAGATAGCCATTCTGATCTTCAAACACATAGAGGCCATACGAATGTTCGAAGCGTTTGAGAGCGCGGTTGTGCGCCGGCCATAAGCGCTTGATCTCAACTGCCTCCATAATAAAAGACATGAGTTCGGTGGCGCATTCCGCAAATGTTATGTGATGAATATCCCTTAGGAAATCCTGCTTTTGCCGGCCCGGTTTATTATTAGCGAAATGGCTGTTAACCCTCTTTCTTATATCTATAGCCTTACCAACATATACCACCTTTGCCTTACTGTTGTGGAAATAATAGATTCCGGGAACCGAGGGCAATTTATCAATGTCCTCCTTCGGCAAATGCGGCGGAAGAGACTGCTCTTTAGAACGCTGATTAAGGGCCTTTGCAATATGTCCTTCAGTGTCGTTTTGGAGAAGCATTGAGAATAAGCAAGCTGTTGCTGCTGCATCTCCCATCGCACGGTGACGGTCGATCAGATCGATCCCGACCTGCTTGCAAAGTTTCCCCAGGCTGTATGAACTGAAGCCGGGCATAATTTTCCGGCTTAACCTTACGGTACATATTTTCTTTGTCTGCAATACATAGCCCGCTGCTGCGAGATGGTATCTCAGAAACGAAAAGTCAAAGTTCACATTGTGGGCAACAAAGATCTTATCCTGAAGCAAAGCGAAAATTTCTGCTGCTGCCTGTTTGAAAGTAGGTGCAGAACTTACCATTTCGTTACTTATCCCGGTGAGCGCCTGAATGTAGATGGGAATGGGGATCAGCGGGTTTATAAGAGTACTGAAGCGCTGAGTTACTTGCTCACCATCGTGAATCAAAATAGCTACCTCAGTAATGCCATTTGCGCTGGCATGGCCTCCGGTAGTTTCAATATCGACAATGGCGTACATATTTGTTTTTTGAAGAGATATCAAATATAAGCAAAGGTTTGAAAACTAATAATTTTAGCAGGAATGTTTATCGTTATTTTTTCAATGGCTTGAGCAGATACTCCAGCCCATTTAGCTTGATCTCGTACATGGTAGCTAACAGCACTCCTATCTTTCCTTCGGGGAATCCATTATTCTCATACCAAACGAGGTAATATTCAGGAATGTCGCATATAAGCCTTCCCTTGTATTTGCCATAAGGCATGTAAACACTAACGAGGTCTTTAAGTATTTGGGGATTCACTTAGAGCTGCTTTGCGTTTGAATATGAACTGAAGATAAAGGAATGCGACGAATGTTAATGCAGCAACGATATAAAACGTTGGCGGGATCATTTGCACGTCACTTATATACAAAGCTCCCGCAAAGAATGCACCTAAGCCGATCCCCGCTTCAAGGGCGATATACATCGTAGCGACCGCTTTACCCCGATGGTCCGGATGGCTCATATCGATAATGAACGCGGTAAGCGCTGGAGAAAGCATACCGGTGGCAACTCCGTATAATGCAGCGGCACACATCAGATAAAACGGCGAACTCGACAGTCCGATTAAGACTAGAGCGGTAACCAGGAGAAGCAAAGAGAATTTAATAATGCTGACCCGTCCTACCCTATCAGACATTTTGCCCGATAAAAATCTGATCATAAGGGACGAGACAGTAAAGACCATGAAGAATAAGCCCTTGTTAGCTACTCCTAAATGAGTTCCCCAGTCAGAGATCACCGTGAGGATTGCGCCGAAGCTGAGGTACGATAAAAAGGTTATAAAAGCTCCTCCAATAACTCTCTTTTCAATGATCTCCCTCCGGTTTATTTTGAGCAGGGCTAGTTTGAATCGTTCTTTTTTTACAAGAGTTTCTTTCATGTTCATCAGGATCACGATAGAAAGCATGGCAAAGACTGATGAACAATAGAACAGTGCATTAATTGAAAACCGTTCAGACAGTTCACTTCCTATAGCCGGACCGATTGCAAGGCCGGTACTAAAGCATAATCCGTGGATCCCCATTGCCTCGCCCCAGCGGTTTCCCGGAACAATATCAGCAACGTAAGCGGCGGTCGCTGTAGGTTTAAAGCCTGTTGAGAACCCATGGAACAACCTGAGCCATAAGAATCCGGCAATGGACGTTAAAAGAGGATACAACAAGCCGCATATTACACATACAAGTGATCCAACAGCCATAACTGGTACCCGTCCGATCTTATCTGTCAATTTTCCGCTAAAGGGTCTGGATATCCCTGCTGTAAGGGTAAATAAAGCGATGATATAACCCTTGTATTCTGCACCCCCAAGACTTGCCAGGTATGCCGGAAGTTCAGGGATCAGCATATTAAAACTTGCCGAAAACAGGAAAGAGCTCATGCACAGCAACCCAAACTGGAGATTGTAGATGGGGTGGCGTTGGTCGGGCATAAAAAGCTGGAGGTAGGATGCAAAAGTATAAAAAAGATTAAAAAGATGGCCGCGTATTCATCTATTGTTAATAGTTTTGCCGCGCACAACACGATCTATGCCGCTACTCAGGTTTCTAACGCTTCTAATTTTAATTCTAACAGTTCAAACATCTTATGGGCAAAGCAGTTCTGAGTTAAAAAAACGTAAAGATGCGATCAACAGGGAAATCGAGTCATTAAAAAAGAGCCGGAGCAAAATTGATAAGAACAAGAAGCTTTCACTCTCCCAGATAAACTTATTGAATACCCAAATCAGGCTACGGGAGGAAAAGATAGGAACGATCAATTCTGAGATCAAAATGCTTGACAATAAGATAACTACTAATACTTCAGAAGTACGATCGCTGCAATCAGACCTGAGCAGGCTAAAAAATGAGTACGCAAAGATGATACTGTTTGCCTTCCGGAACAAGGGGTCCTACAACAAGATGATGTTTGTTTTTGCCGCGAAAGATTTCAACCAGGCTTACATGCGGCTAAAATATATCCAGCAGGTTGGCCGGTTCAGGAAATCACAGGCGAAATATATTGAGACTACCCAGGTTACTTTAAAAAAGCAAATATCAATCCTTGACGAAAATAAAAAGGAAAAGGGCCACCTTCTTAGTGATCACCTCACGGAGAAGCAGACATTAGGGAAGGATAAAGATGAGCAGTCCAAAATCCTTAATAATCTAACCAAACAGCAAAAAACGTTACAAACGCAGCTAACAAAAAAGCAAAAAGAGGCGTCCAGTCTAAACAGCGCTATCCAGGAAGCCATCCGCAAAGAGATATTAGCCGAGCAGCGTAAGGCAGCTGAACGTGCCCGTCTCGAAAAAGCCCGTCTCGAAAAAGTGCGGCTTGCAAAACTCGCCGCTGCGGCAAAAGCTAACACAAAGTCGACCGTTAAAATCCCTGCTGCAGCGGCTCCCAAATCTGTCGCAAAAGTAGCTCTCGGCACATCGGTGCTGGCGTCCAGCCCGGAAGATGCAAAGCTATCCAGCAGCTTCATGGACAACAGGGGACGGCTTCAAAAACCCGCTCAGGGTATTATTACCCAAGGTTTCGGACAGTATAAATATAAATCAAATGTAACACTGTTCAATTCCGGGATCAACATTAAAACTGCGGCAGGTGCGCCGGTACACGCTATCTTCGAAGGTCAGGTGAGCCAGGTGTTTATGGTGCTCAATAACTACGCGGTGATGATAAGGCACGGAGAATATTTCACTATCTATTCCAAGCGATCCTGCAGAGGGTATCAGTGAAATGCAATTTCAGATCTGGAAAGGCAGAAACCCGGTCGACCCCTCGGGCTGGGTTCGATAATAAAATCGCGCTAACCACAATTTACAGGTGAACATCTTCGTATTAATTTATAGTAACTTTTAAATTAATTTAAAGTCTATGTATAAAAATGTATTTTTGCAGGATTTTTAAAAAACAAGGATGCCGAAACAAGAACAAACTGCAGTTGTAAGTTTATGGAAAAACAACTGGCAATCAACTGATTACAGAAGGAAATTAATCTCCGGTCTGATAATCATTTCTCTGATACTCATTACAATGCCTTTTTTTTATCAGGCAATTGAACAGAGAAACGGAATAAAATTTAACGATTATTTACTTCAGTGGCTTCCAGCATACGATCTTTCTCGTTTCATGTTTGTTACCATCTGGTCGATGGCCTTGCTAACCTTTCATCGTTTTAAGCAAAATCCCCAAATATTTTTAACATTCTTATGGGGATTCATTTTGATAAACCTCTCCAGGTTTGTTTCCATAGGGCTTGTCCCGCTTAACGCTCCTGACAACTTTATGGCTATCCACGATCCAATATCCAACTACTTTTACGGGCCTAAACTCATTACCAAAGATCTCTTCTTCTCGGGGCACACAGCGGCCATGTTCCTCATGTTCTTATGCCTTAAGAAACGGTCGGATAAGATTTTGGCTTTTATCGCCACAATCGTGATCGGTATAGCTGTGCTTATCCAACATGTCCATTACACGATAGATGTTTTAATGGCACCAATAATCACATACTTTTTATGGATTGCGGCAAAGAAAATCGTTAAATCCTGATATCAAGTTTTGAAATTCTTTTCTATCAGCAACTGTATAACCCCATCCACCAAGCCCACGCGTGGTACATAGATCTGCTTTACCCCTGCCCACTTCATTACGGTCAGGTATATTTCTGCAGCTGGAATTATTACGTCTGCGCGGTCAGAATTAAGCCCTAACACGTTGATCCTGTCTTTCAGTGTGAAAGAATTAAGGTAAGTGTATAAAGACTGCAGTTTGGCAAAAGTGATGGGATCATTATCCTTGCCATCCGCCATGCGGAAAAGCTTGTTTATATTGCCGCCGGTGCCTATTCCGGAGAGATTTTTATAATTCTGCACGTTGCTCCTCACCCATTCTTTCATTTCAGCCCAGGTTTCAGCTTTATCCTGATTGTCCAGAATGCGTATTCCGCCCAGATTAAAAGAACGGGAAGCAATTAACTCTCCGTCGCTGAAGACAGACAGTTCCGTGCTTCCTCCGCCTACATCGATATACAAATAGTTCTTCTTGCGTTCCAGGCTTAACTCTATGTGACTGGCATATATAATGTTCGCTTCGCGCTGGCCTGCTACGATCTCGAGATCAATGGAAGCTTCCTTTTTTATCTGACGGACAATACGCTGGCCATTCTTGGCCTCTCTCATTGCTGAGGTAGCACACGCCATATAATCAGTCACCTTATATACATCCATAAGGTGCCGGAACGCGATCATTGTTTTAACAAGTTCTTCGTTCTTTTTTTCTGAGATGTTCTTTTCCAGAAAAGCGTCATCCCCCAAACGAAGGGGAACACGTATCAGGGTGTTTTTTTTAAACGAAACCTCATTACCGTTTTGTATAATATCCGCAATAAGCAGTCTTACAGCATTTGATCCAATATCTATAGCAGCGTATCTCAATGGCTTATTTCTTATATTTCAGGTATGTATAAATATCGAGCTGTGCCCGGTTCTCAGTCTTAAGCCTGTTCTTCTTATAGCGGTTGTTGTTCAGCTGGTTTATTTCCCTGGCTTTTGAATTATCCCTAAGCTGAATATCGATGATATCCCGAATCTCAGATCTAACCAATGGATCCAATATTGGAAATCCGACTTCAACACGATGGTCGAGATTACGTGCCATAAGGTCTGCCGACGATAGGAAAATCTTCTCATTTCCATTGTTACCAAAGATCCACACACGGGCATGTTCGAGAAACCGGTCGATTATACTTCTAACTTCAATATTCTCACTGTAACCCTGCACGCCAGGCACGAGACAGCACATTCCTCTGATGATTAGATTAATCTTTACGCCTGCGTTGTTAGCATCATAAAGTTTTGCAATCATATCCTCGTCGGTAAGACTGTTCATTTTTAAAATAATGTAAGCCTCTTTACGGGATTTGGCTATTTTGATCTCCGAATCGATAAGATCATGTATCTTCTGACGGCTTTCAAGCGGAGATACAACGAGGTTCTCAAAACCGCGGTAAAACACCTTCTTTTGAAGGCCGTCAAATAACTTACCTAATTCCTTGGTGATCAATGGATTTGCGGTAAACACGCTATGGTCACAATACAGAGAAGCAGTTTTCTCGTTAAAATTCCCTGTAGCAAGGTTGGCATAATAAACCATCTTGCCTTTTTCCATCCTGCCCACAAGGCAAATCTTAGAATGCACTTTATAGTCCAGCATTCCATAGTTAACCTCAATCCCTTCATCCTCGAGCCTGTTGGTCCAGAAAATATTGGCTTGCTCATCAAAACGGGCTTTTAACTCAAGCAGACAGTTTACTTTTTTACCGTTTTTGGCTGCATTAATTAAGGCGTGAATAACACGGGAATTCTCTGCAAGGCGGTAAAGTGTAATACTTATTTCCTTGACCTTCGGATCAATCGCTGCTTCCCTCAAAAAGTGAATAATATAATCGAACGATTGATAAGGTAAGTTGATTAGATAATCGCGCTTAGCAATCTGGGCAAAGATACTGGTGACACTTGACAAGTTGGCCACCGGCAAGGGCACGAGCCTTGGATACTCGAGTTCAGGTCCGCCAACATTTGGAAAGCTGATAAAATCCTTGAAGTTATGGTACCGGTTACCCGGGATAAGCCCGTCGGCTGATAGATCCAGTTCAGCTACCAGATGCGTCAGCATATCCAGCGGCATATCTGTATCATAAAGCAGTCGCATGGGTTTACCCTTACCACGCTTTTGAAGGCTTTTAGAAAGTGCATCTATAAACTTTTCGCTAACATGCCTGTCGAGATCCAGTTCAGCATCACGGGTAAGTTGGATTGAATATGCTTCAATTGTATCGTAGTCGAAAATGAAGAATATATCGTCCAGACAATACCTGATAATGTCATCAATGAGGGTAATGAACTTAAGATTATTAGTCTCTGGAAGGACAATAAACCTGTTTGAACCGTCAGTGGGAATTTCAATTAAAGCAAACTTATGCTTCTCCTTATTTTTGTTTTTAGTCAGCTTAACGAAAAAGTATATAGCCCTGTCCTTAAGCTGCGGAAAGGGCGCGTCTTTGTCTATCATCACCGGCACTAGCGTCGACAGCACTTTATTTCTAAAATACTCCCTAACGAACTGTCCCCTCGACACATTCATCTGCTTTTCATTGATGATGAATATCTTCTGACGCTCAAGTTCCTTTACAATATCATCTTCATAAAGATGATTGAACTTCCGTTCCTGGCGAACCACAATCGTTTTGATTTGATTTAAGGTCTTGCGGGGGTTATAACCGAGAATCTCCTTCGACTTTGTGTTCAAATTAGAAAGCCGGCTAAGAGTTGCTACTCTTACCCGGTAAAATTCGTCGAGATTAGAAGAAAATATTGCTAGAAAACGAATACGCTCTACAAGCGGAACTGTCTTGTCCGCAGCCTCTTGCAACACCCGGTCATTAAATGACAACCAGCTAACCTCACGATTGATAAGCGGAATATTCTTAGGCATCTGGTATAAATAAACAGTCCCGTACCTTACGGACGGGACTGTGAAAATCTCAATTTTATATTAATTTATTGTTAAAAGCACATTAACTCTGTTTACAAGTAAACAATTAGTTTACAGATTAGTTTTTAGCAGCGCGACCGGAAGTGCTCTTTGCGGGCGATGTTTTTGCTACGGGTGATGTAACGGCTTTGCGGGTTGCTGGCTTTTTAGCTGCTGTTTTTGGGGCTGCAGGTTTCTTTGCTGTTTTTGCTTTTGCAGCCGCGGGCTTCGCTGGCGAAGACGCAGCAGATTTAGCGGCAGGCTTTGCAGCCCTTGCCTTTGTCGGCGCAGCCTTAGTTGTTTTTCTTACTGCAGGCTTAGCAGAAACTGTTTTTGGCGCGCCAACAGAGCTGGCTGCTTTAGTGCCGGACACTTCTGCCTTTGCGGCTGCTGTTGTGGCTTTTGCTACAACTTTCTCAGCTTTAACAACTGCCGAGGTTACTTTTCTTTTCGGTGAAGTGATTTGTTTTTTCGGCTTCTTAGCCTTCGCTTTTTTACTGCTTTCGAGCTTTTCTTCTACCGCAATTTTTACTTCGTGATATTTATCTGAAAGTTTTTCAGCAACAACTTTGCTTGCCTTTTTAATTTCTTTAGATAGCTTTTCTGCATCAAGCCCTAGTCCCTTCAGTGCCTCAAGAAACTTGTCGGAGATTGACGTTTCAAGTTGCTTTTTGACTGCGCGTTTAGAAACTTTTTTTACAGCTTTCTTAGATGTTTTTGCTTTATTTGCTTTCATGTTTTAGGATTTCTTTTAAAGACTTAACTTAGACTTGTTAAGTTAAATATATTAACAAAAGTTTTATTAACCAATAGAATAATAATTATGCCAACATTTGATATCGTAAGCAAAATTGATGGGCAAACGCTCGACAACGCTATAAACACTGCAAAAAAAGAGATACTCAACCGGTATGATTTTAACGATTCAAAAAGCAGTGTTGAACTGGATAAAAAAACCAATGAAATAACGGTCATTACAGAAAATGATATGCGATTGAAAGCTATTCAGGATGCAATCATTTCAAAGATGGTTAAACACAACCTTGATCCAGGCAGTATGGACCTTGGAAAAGAAGAATATGCATCTGGCAATATGCTTCGGAAGGAGATTAAGATCAGAGAGGGGATTGATAAGGAAATCGCAAAAAAAATAGTCAAAAGCATAAAAGATAGCGGACTAAAAGTACAGGCTTCTATCATGGATGATCAGGTTCGTGTGCAGGCGAAAAAAATTGATGATCTACAGGCAGTAATCGCGCTATGCAGAAAGGAAGATTTTGGGCAGCCGCTGCAGTATATTAATATGAGGAATTAATTGGTTTCGTGTTATGGGTGAGAGTGAAAGGAAAATGTTGCTGTCAGCGTGCCGGCGCTGTTTGTTGTAGAGCGGCCGCGACAGGTCGCAGGTAAACGGAAGTGAACACTACGAAGTAGAATACCTTGCAAAAACATTAGGCGCGTCGCCGGAGCAGGTTCGAGAAGCTATCAGTGCTGTTGGTAACTACCGCAAAAAAATGGAAGAATATTTGAAGATGTAGTTTTTTAGAAAGTTTCTGGGTTATGCCACGCAAGTGATGTCCTCTTACTATGCAC
>NZ_JBBJNI010000217.1:0-4815 GCF_037719425.1 Daejeonella sp.
AACGAGCCTTGTAAATACCCAATTATGGGGATTTTTTCTTCTAAAATCTCACCCCCAAACAGCCCCGCCCTCAAACCAGCCCATGGCCCTTTAATATCCAGTCTGGCGCCGCTTGCATTTACAGTTGTGGTGGTTTCCGCAAAAGGTACTTCAATATCTTGAAGCTCTTCTCTCAGCTCCTGCTGTTCCTGTGCGTTCAGGGCTTTCTTGCCGTCAATTGCTCCATTTGCACTGCCATACTGAGGTCCAAGGATCCACCAGTCCAGATACATTTTGCCGCCAAGTCTCCATTGTGAACCGATCTGTAAGCCGCCAGTAAAAGTATTCAGCTTTCCGCTAAGAGGCATCACCTGAGTGGTACCATTCACATCAAATTCAATTGGCACGTCTACATTATAGCTGCTTATACGAACAAATGGTGCAAGATAAAAGCCGCGCATCACTTCCTTTCCTAAATAGAACCTGACTTCGGGTGTGAACGCTACATTGCCGATCTCAAGTTTATCCAATTGCCTGTCGGTTTCAGGATCATCAATCAGGTCGGAGATCGTCGACCTCAAAGGGAGGCCTCCCTTTGGCATAACTCGGAATCCCAACGCGGCTGTTACTCTTCGGCCAATCTGATGTTCATAGCCGAGTGATATATTCCGCACCGGCAGGGATAGCAGGTTAATTTTTACGAGGTTCTTCCCGCCTTCTACGGTCGTTTTTTGCCTTGCTTCCTCAGTTGTTTCCTGCGCAAGACAAGTGCTGGTAATGATCCCCAGGGCAAGCAATAAAAATAGCTTTTTCTCCATAGTAGTTTTTTTATAATTAAACTTAAAATAATTACCTGTTGACAGACTTATATAAAATATGGAACCTTGTAAATCCCCATAATTGGGTATTTTTAATCTTTAAAGAAAATCAATTGGGTCTAAATTTTTACGGGTTGGGCTTGACACAATTTCCTAGCTAACGGAGGGATTTGTGACCTCAATTTCTGCTTACGAGGCGTTTCAACTCGAACAGGTCTTGCTGCAGGCCGGCAAGATCTTCAGCCTCAATGGCTTGCAGGCTTATTTTCATATCCACAGACATAGAATCTACATTCCCGCTCCTGTCATTGTAGGTTTGAACAATAATATCATCTTCCATCGTTCGGATGATCAGGTTCCCCGAGCCTGAACTGCCGAGGTAATCTATACTTTGAAGGCGAGATAAATTAAATGAATAATACTCTTGTTTCCCGCTTATGTAGGTCTTCCGGTAACGGAGAAATCCTTCATCAGAAATGGTGATCTCACATTTTTTAATCTTCAGCGCTACATGATCAATTCCATGAAAGGCGCTTAGCTTCTGCTTGGCCTGCACAGCAAGCTTGTGCGCCAGCTCATCCCCGTTAAAGGCCATAATAACGATCATGATCACCGTGGGGAAAAACCATTTCCACAGACGGGAATTAACGAGTGGGCCGGGGCCGGAATGAGATGATCGCTTCATGCGAAATAATGAACTATTTGGTTGGAATGCTCGGTGTAAATTCGCTGTTAATGTTGTACTAAATTAGCAATTCAATAGCACATCCGCACCCGCATAGAACAAACTCTGGATCAGCTATTTATATTGTGTCCGGAATAAAACTTCCAAATCTCCGGCTGCTGTATCCCTCAAACATTTAAATTATTTGCAATTTCTGACAACAATACGTGAAAATATCGCTTTTAATGCAGTATTAATACTAATAACCCGCTATAATGAGCTTTCTATTGACGCTTTGGTGAATGAGTGTATAGAGGATGCACAAATGAATACGAACAACCATACGATTGTCCGGGAAAGGGGAACCATCAAATACGACCATTCGCGGCGACAGGGACAGGCTGGAACAAGTTCTTATTAACCTGATCTCTAATGCAGCAAAATATTCACCGGGCGGAACTAATATCCTAGTAGAGACTCTTACTACCGATGATGAAATTTCGGTTATGGTTAAAGACAATGGAATTGGAATCGCTGATTCAGAACACAAGAAAATATTCGGCAGATTTTACCGGGCCAAGGACAGTAACTCAGTTATATCCGGTTTCGGCCTTGGATTGTATATCTGCTCGCAGATAATAAAAAGGCACAAAGGCTAAATTGGAGTAGAAAGTGAAGAAGGCAAAGGATCGACATTATATTTTTCGCTTCCACTAACCCCAGTCGTCGCTGAGAATAATCCCGTCATGGCGATAATCAAATAATAAGGCCGGAGCATCTACGGATTTATAAATTCGTATTTTTGTGCATGAATATTTCTGACAATTCACGTATCTGGATCTATCAGGCCAACCGTGACCTTAATTCTGAAGAAGAGCAAAAAATTCAGCAGAAGCTTAACGATTTCACCTCACAATGGCAGGCTCATGGACATGATCTTGCAGCGCAGGGAGAAATTCGCCATAATCAGTTCATCATATTATCAGTAGATGAACAGGTTGCCGGAGCTACGGGCTGTTCCATCGATAAATCAGTCAACCTGATGAAAGAAATTGAACAGGAATTTAATCTTGAGCTTTTTGACCGGTTCAGGGTAGCTTACCGCGATGGAGAGAATGTGATCAATTGCAGCAGAACGGAATTTGAAGAACTGCTGAGCAACGGACAGATCAGCTCAAATACCATCGTTTTTAACAATATGATATCTACGCGTAAAGATTTAAGTACGTCATGGGAGGTTCCGATGAAAGATAGCTGGCATGGGCAGGTTTTTGGCGATAAGGTGAGTTAGCGCCTTCGACGCCAATGGTTTTTTTACCGCAGAGTTCGCAGAGTTTTTACGCAAAGTTCGCAGAAAATCATTTGATATAATTCTCACACATAAACTTTTAACTCTGCGACTTCTGCGTGGAACTTTGCGTACTCTGCGGTAAATCTTTGCCTTCTAAATGCGAACAGTGACTGTTATAACGGGGTCAGAAAGGCAACTTCCCCAGCCTTCTCATATTCCGCAGTATAAGGTTTTGCTTACGATAGATGTAGGACGTGGGCTTTGCCGGCGACCATCTTCTGGGGTTTGGGAATACCGCAACCAGTAAGGCAGCTTGCTGCTTAGTCATGCTTACGGCAGACTTATGGTAATAATTCCTGGAAGCAGCTTCAGCGCCATATAGGCCATCACCTGTTTCGATGACATTCAGATAGACCTCAAGGATCCGTTCCTTACTCCATAAGAGCTCGATCAATCCCGTGAAATATACTTCGAATGCTTTGCGGACGTAAGACCTTCCGGGCCATAGAAAAACATTCTTCGCGGTTTGCTGACTGATAGTGCTTCCTCCTATCACCTTCTTGCTCTTCTGATTTTTCTCAAAAGCGTTTTCCATAGCCTTGAAGTCAAATCCCCGGTGTTTAAGAAAATTCACATCCTCGCCGGCAATAGCAGCTTTCTTAAGGTTATCAGACAGATCATCAAAATGGATCCACTCTTTCTCAATTTTCCATTCTTTTCCGTCGATCTTTCGCTCAATACCACGTTGCAGCATTAAAAATGTGACCGGAGGATTGATAAACTTTAAGGCCAGCACCCATACAAACGTGATCCCTATAAACCAGATGATAACCTTAGCAAGTATTCTGGCGAACTTCCTGAATTTGGATTGGGGTGTTTGCTTAGAGGATATTCGTTTTGCCATTGGTGGGATAGATTGTTAGTTGTTAGTGATTAGTTCTTAGGCTAGTCGGAGAGGCGTTACAAAAATGTCATTGTTCTAAAAATACTCGGCTACCCCAAGTAACGCCATACTGCCAATCCCTAAAATAAAAAAATGCTTTCTGAAATAAATCAGAAAGCATTTTTTATTTAGCTATTCGTTCTTAAGTACCTACTAAAGCTAGTATTTAAATCGAATAGCAGATGTCGTCAGTCTAACAACTAATCACTAACTACTAACCACTACCTACTCCGCTACTACCTCAAACGGAACCTTAACCTTTACTTCTTTGTGAAGGTTTAAGTTCGCTATGTATTCACCAACAAACTTAGGCTCAGTTTCGAATGTAATGCGTCTGCGATCTACTTCAAATCCTTCTTTCTTTAAAGCATCAGCGATCTGAATAGTATTTACAGATCCGAAGATCTTACCACTCTCACCTGCTTTAGCACCGATAGACAATTTAACACCTTCAAGTTTGCTTGCAATAGCATCAGCATCTTTCTTGATCTTATCTTGTTTGAAGGCAGCTTGCTTCAGGTTTTCAGCCAAAACTTTCTTTGCTGATTCTGTAGCCAATGATGCATAACCCTTTGGTATAAGGAAGTTACGACCGTATCCTGGCTTCACATTTACAACATCATCTTTCTCTCCGAGATTCTTGATGTCTTGTTTTAAAATTAGTTCCATGTCGCTTATCTCCCTCTATTTTAATGAATCAGTAACATAAGGTAATAACCCGATATGACGCGCACGCTTTACAGCTTGTGCAACTTTACGCTGGAACTTCAATGACGTACCAGTTAAACGGCGTGGCAAAACTTTACCCTGGTCATTTATAAACTTCAATAAGAAGTTAGCATCCTTGTAATCGATATACTTGATTCCGTTCTTTCTGAAACGGCAGTATTTTTTACGGCTCTCGTCAACTTTCGGAGCGGTAACGTATTGGATTGTGTCTTTTGCCATTATTTCGCTACCTCCTCAGTTTTAGTTTCTTTTGGCTTGTTGAAAGCTCCGCTACGTTTTTTCTCACTGAAAGCAAGTGCGTGCTTGTCAAGCGCGACAGTTAAGAAACGCATGATACGTTCGTCACGTTTGTATTCAACTTCAAGTTTGTTAATAAACTCACCCGGAGCTT
>NZ_JBBJNI010000074.1:0-3981 GCF_037719425.1 Daejeonella sp.
ATAGCCATTCCTAAATAAGGGTTCTTCACCTCTTTGGTTTCGCTCAGCCAGTTAGCTCCCTTATTATTATTATACATTGGGCAGTTAGTATAGTATAATTTTTGTGTTCCGCCTGCGCTTTTAGCAAGCTCATAAACCTCATCGCTCAGAGTTTCAAAATGCTCGCGCTGATGTTTGATGTTGGCTGCATTGCTGCTTATATGTTCAGCATGTTCTTGTGCATCATCATAAACATCTGTATATATCTTTTTTTGTTCTTCCTTCAGCGAGCTTTGATCAAATGCCTTTAAAGCCTTTACAAGGTTTTGGGCAGCCTCTGCAGCTGTCTTAGCGTCGTCCTGCGTCAAAGCATTTTTAACTTCGAAGTAAGGGTCTAAAATAGCCTGGATGGAAGAAGAGTTGGCTGGTGCAGCGCCGACCGTGGCAATAGTGTCCTTGTCCTTGGTACCCTGTGTTGCCGAGTCCCTTGAGGCATTATTGCATGAAGCAATTACCAGGGATGAAAGTGCGATACTGAAGATTAAAGTTTTCATGTTCGATTGTTTTGTAGGTTTAAAAATAAATCATACTATAAAGTTGCTTCCACTTTGCCGCAGCTAAGCATTGAACTGCCGTAATATGGGTTTTTTACCACCTTTTCCGAACTCAGCCAATAGCTTTTCTTCATAGGGCAGTAAACGCGGTATACAGGTTCGGAGCTAAGTTTTTCCGTTTTTGCGGTCGAGATCATTAGGGTTGACAGATCGGCAAATGCCGCCCGCTGAACTTTTATGTCTTTTGTTCCGGCGATCCGGGTGGCCTCTTTGGTTAGTAACACGCGAATGGCAACAGGCGGTGCGTTATCCGGTGCACCGGAAAGTGATTTTTTCAATTCTTCAGCTTTTGCAGCTGCAAGAAGGGCGTTGCCGCTGACCAGGGCATTGGTTATATTATAATACAAGGAAAGTACCGGTGAGGTTTGAACTTTTGTATTTTGAGCAAAGCCAGTTTGCGTTAAAGCAGCCGCCAATAGGGCTACTATAGATAATATCTTTTTCATGATCATAAAATTTTGTGTACTCATGCAAGTGTCATGAGGTTTATATAAAATTTAACTTATCATAGCTTAGCCTGATAAATTAATACATATTGTTGGGTGATTAGGTTTGAGAAAGGCAGAGTTGCCCGCTCGTGTTATCAGATCCGGAAGCTGCAGTTTCGGAGGTAAACAGGGGTATCCGGCGTTCGCGACGGAGCCTTGCTTGGATAATTACCGGTACTGACCGGATCAACATAGACCTTGTCCTGCCCGATAAAAGCAGCAAGAGGTGCTTCTACAGCCGATATGTTAAAATGGAAGACAATGGCTGAAGCTTTCAGAGATTCTTTCAGCTCAAGCTTATGCTGCTGGTCTTTACAGCAATCCTTTGAATCGCCCTTCTCCATGCCGCAATTGCCGCACTTGGTGGCTTTTTTATAATTCATGCTCCAATCCATTAGCTTACCCATGCAATAATGCAGATGCACCGTTGCGCCAGACGAAACGCCCAGGTAAAATGTTGCTAATAATATGATTATGAACTTCTTCATACAGTCGATGATACAAAGGTCATTAAAAATCTCAAGACATTTTTATATAATTCCGGTAAAAGTTTACATATTACCGTGTTTGATCTTGCGAAAGCTAAATCGATAGCCAACACTTTTACCAAGGTGCAAAGCCATAACTTCTTGTGAATGAAAACAATGAGATATATAGATAACATCAAAATGCTTAGTTTTTTCTTGAGAATCACATTAATCTGTTTATTAATAAGCTCCCCGTACGTAATATTCGGTCAAAGTAAATCTAAAAACTCTCAGCCTAATATCATTTTCATACTTGTTGATGATATGGGTTATGGTGATATCGGTGCCTTTTTTCAAAATCAGCGTAAGCAGAAAGGAGACAGAAGTGAGCCATGGTTGCTAACACCTCAACTAGATAAAATGGCAGCGCAGGGGGCGATGCTGCCCGAGCAATACTGCGCCGCACCGGGGCATGCTAACGTCCGGGATAACCAGTTTGATAAAGCGCTTGAAAATAATTATACTTTAGGTACCGTACTTCAGCGGGCCGGTTATTCCACGGCAGCAATAGGGAAATGGGGTTTGCAGGGACAGTCTAAAACCAGCGACTTTCCTGCCCACCCGCTTAAAAGAGGCTTCGACTATTATTACGGGTATATCTCACATAATGCAGGTCACGAACATTATCCAAAAGAGGGCCTCTATCGTAATCCAAAAGAGGTTTATGAAAATTATAAGGTGGTTAGTGGAGGCCTTGACAGATGTTATACCGGAGACCTATTTACTGCTAAAGCCAAACAATATATCATAGATCATAAAAAGGGTAAAGAGCCAGGCAAGCCGTTCTTTCTATACCTGGCTTATGACACTCCCCATGCGGTACTCGAACTTCCTGCTGCTGCATATCCCGCGGGAGGGGGGGTAAGAGGTGGACTCCAATGGCTTGGAAAGCCAGGAATGATGATTAATACGGCGGCTGGGATGCCGGACACCTATATGTATCCCGACTATGCTAATGCAACATATGATCACGATAAAAATCCCTCCACTCCTGAAATTGCCTGGCCTGATACATATAAACGCTACGCAAGCGTAAATCGCCGTATTGATGATCAAATTGGAGATCTTTTACAAACGCTGAAAGATCTTAAAATTGATAATAATACACTTGTGGTATTCACTTCGGATAACGGGCCTTCAAAAGAATCTTATCTGCCTAAATCCTATGCAGCTTATAACCCAGATTTTTTTAACAGTTTCGGTCCATACGATGGTATCAAACGTGATCTGCTTGAAGGTGGAGTAAAAATGCCTACTATCGCCTGGTGGCCAAAAAAAATACCAGAGAATACCCTGATTAAAACTCCAAGTATTTCATACGATTGGATGCCAACTTTTGCCGAAGCAGCAGGAATGCCTGCTCCGGTACGCGCCGATGGGATCTCTTTGCTTCCATCACTTACCGGGAAAGGCTTGCAGGACCGCAGTCAGGTTTACATAGAGTATTTTGAGCCCGGAAATACCCCTGATTATGCGGAATTTTTACCGGCTCACAAAAGGAAAAAGCGTAATCAGATGCAATTGATCCGGCTCGGGGATACCGTTGGTGTTCGTTACAATATACAGTCGGCTGATGATGATTTTGAAATTTATAATGTGTTAAAAGATCCGCAACAGGGTTCGAACCTGGCTTCATCTAATGTCCAAATGCAAAAGATGATGAAAGAACGAGTCCTGCAAATGCGTATGGCTGATGCCGAGGCTTCTCGTCCATATGATATGGAATTCATCTCGTCCATTCAGCCCGGTAAGGTAAATCGGGGGTTGAACATGAATCTGTATGCTGGCAATTATCCATGGTTGTCAAAATTAACTGATTTGGAACCTGTATATTCCAGTAAAACGCCGTCGCCAAAAGCTCAGTCTAAGACAGGAGGAATGATGAGCTTCGACGGTTATATAAATATTCCCGCTGATGGCGAATATACTTTCTATCTGTCTTCAGATACCAAAGCCTTTTTGAAGATACATGACGCCTCTGTAATTGATGAAGACTTCGGCTATATGCCAGGTGAGGAAAAACAATCAACTATGAAATTAAAAGCGGGGTATCATCCAATAAAGGTTTACTACAAAGCGAAAGCGGGATCTAAAACGTCAATGCTTAATATAAAATGGAGTGCTGACAATATCAAAAAAGAGACAATACCAGCATCTGTTTATTTTAACTGATAAAATTCAGGCGGTTGTATTCATTCGATGATTCAGTTCTGAGTTTCTGCGGTAATTTAAGAGTGCTTCGCTGATCCTTAAACCAGGAAGCATTTCCTGGGAGGTTTTAGTTTTACTGCCGTTCAAATTCCCCGCAACTTGCCGTGGGCTTATAAGCACCTCCGCCTTGTTGATACACCACTGATGCACCCAGATGGCCGC
>NZ_JBBJNI010000074.1:3991-19423 GCF_037719425.1 Daejeonella sp.
CTCCCTTAGCGTTTCCCTGGATTTTATTTCCCATCTTTTAAATAGCTGAAATAGCAATGCAGCAGAATATACATACATTGTTATAAACCCCCATTGCTCATGTTCCTGCAAGACTGTCGGATCGCACAGCTTTCTAACCTCAATGTTGTAGGCTAAGCGACCGGTATAGATCCCTATCCAACCAGTAATAATTCCGATAACGAGCATAACCATCATCATCTTTTTCAGGAAGCCGGCGTGTTGGCTGCGCCTGAGAGGGATCAAAAGTAACCCCGCAGCAGTGGAAAGCAGCAGGGTTACAATAGGGAAATGAGCTGCCATAGGATGCCACAGCTCTGTTCTCCATATTGAAGGAATTCCTTCCATTAATTTTCCAGAATGGTTACCGCAACAGGAACAAGTTTATTCCCTTGTTTCTCCACCTGAACCTCAACTTTCGCGTCTTTTTTAAGTGAATCAAATGGAACGCTTTCCCCGTTCTTAGTAAGCTTGGTGCTGTCGACAAAATAGAGTTCGAGTAGTTTATTATCGGGAGTCCTTACATAGATCTCTTTTTCTCCTAGATTAACTTTCTCGTTTATCCCCTGGTAGGTGCCTGTTTCAACAACATCAGTTTTTTCGGTTTCCCCGCAGGACTGTAGTGCAATGGCGCCCGATACTGCAACCATGATGGCAATAAGTGTTTTTTTCATTTTGCTGTTTGTTTTTTATTTAAAGGTTTAATTAAGAATATTTTTAGGGAAGTATAAAATCCACTCATTCAAAGGTATTGTTCTTTTATGGTTTAAGTATTCTTCCGGACACTTAAATCTGACTAAAAAAATCAAGACTCCAGTCCGGTAAAATAAGGATAAAGCCCTGCGGAAGACCAAGGGGGGAACCAAATGGGAATGACAACACTGGGATAAAAAATAAGGAGATTGCGAGTCAAATCCACATCTCCTAATTATAAAGCAAATACTTCTTCCTCATTTCTTTATACTGAGACAAGCCTGGTTCCCAGCTTGCGCGAATTTTCGCTTCTGATTTACCGCCTATGATCTGCTGGCGGAAAAGGCCGGAGCCGATCTGTACCTCGATGCTATTCATCTGGTTGCTCAGCTTGGAGTCGAAGAATTTTTCTTTGTGCGGATGTGCCTTATATAATTCCATGGTCCACTGGATGTTTATCTGCTTCTTTTTTCTCAATTGCTCCACATCGTAGTTGCGGAGGTCAAGGCCGTAGCAAACCTGGTTCATTATGTCAACATCATTCAGGGCCTCTTTCGAAGGCTTATTATTTTTTCTGTATAATGAAATAACAGGGATGCATCTGGCCAGTTTTAGTTAATATTCCGCTCCACAACATTACTTTCCTCTTCTCTGTATACGTTGAGGAAAGTAGCGAATAGTAACTAAAGAAAATAAATAACCTCAATAAAAAGGAATAATACAGAACAATAAGAAAATGTTAAATTATTATGTATTATTGTAAATAGTAAAACAATTATTTACAATTGTAAATAAAAAAGCATACAAATGATATTCGTTACTCCGATGTTTCAATCCAAAATCTCACCTGTGCACATTTTGTCAATTTAACCCAATGTATATGAAAAAAATATACCAAATGAGTTGTTTGGTCAGTTCATTGCCGGCCAAATCATTTAGATTTCTCAAGGACTCCTGTCCAGTAGCCTTGAATATGGTTTCGGTTAGCGCGGCTTTTTTATTTTTTTTATGTAGCCTGACCACATTATACCCTTTCAAATATGCGTCCGCTTCTGGGTTAACCAAGAATTTTGTTGGTTATTCGCAGGCAGACACCATGGTTGTTAAAGGCGTAGTTAGAGACCTGCGCGGGCCTCTACCGGGCGTTTCTGTAAAGATCAAAAATAACAACCGTATGGGAACCGTAACTGATGCCAACGGAGAATTTTCGTTGAATGCAGTGGCCGATGCGACATTGATTTTGTCATTTGTTGGATATGTAACACAAGAGGTTAATGCAAAGGGTAGTCCTTCGATTAACATCATGATGCTCGAGGATTCAAGAAATCTGGACGAAATAGTTGTAATAGGCTATGGAACCCAAACCCGTGAAAAGCTTATTGGGTCTGTTGCTCAGGTAGCTGGAGAAACACTTCGCGATCGGCCCGTAAGTCAGCTTAAAAACGCATTGACAGGGCAATTAGCTGGTGTGACAATCACTCAGCGAAACGGAAGCCCGGGTGTATCAAGCGGAACCATCAGTGTGCGGGGAGTTGGCTCATTTGGAGCATCTCCAAGCGCACTTGTAATAGTAGATGGAACACCGGTAGATAACTTTAACGATATAGACCCGAATGACGTGGAGTCCATATCGGTGTTGAAAGATGCCTCGTCTGCCGCAATTTACGGTTCGAGGGCTGCCAATGGAGTAATCATAGTTACTACCAAAACCGGTAAGATAAGTAAGCCTAAGCTGAATTATGCCTCTTACTTTGGATTGCAAAAGCCCACGGCATTGCCTGAGTATATAAATTCGTGGGAGTATGCAATTGCTACAAATGAAGCGAATAATAGTGTGGTGTATTCAGATTCAGATATTCAAAAATTTAAAGACGGAACCGATCCAAACTTTCCAAACACAAATTTTCTTGAAGCGGCACTTTCAAAAGATGGCGCTCAAACAGGTCATAACCTGAGCATTAATGGCGGATCGGAGGCAAATAAATACAATTTATCATTAGGATATTTGTTTCAGGATGGAATAGTTGTAAACAACGATTATTCGAGGTATAATGTTCGTTTAAATATGACTACTGCGTTGGACGAAAAATTTACTCTGACGACCCGTTTAGCGGCCATTACCTCGAAAGTAAATGAGCCTATGGCTCCCGCAGGTGCTGCCGGATTTTCCGGAGACTTGCTGGGTATAATCGGCCAGGCAGCACGTACTCCTCCAATTTACAACGGCAGGCTGCCGAATGGTGATTTTGATCGCGGTCTGGGCTTTGGTACTACGATATCCAACTTGGCAAGTGAGTCTTTTTACCTGCAAAAAAATGTGAACTTAAATGGGAGCCTGAGATTAGATTATCAGATTATCAATGACTTAAAACTTTCGGCGCTAACTTCCTATGTGCAAAATAACGGCAGGGAATCGACATTCAGGTCAACCCAAAGAATAAATGCTTCACAACTATTGGGACCAAACTTTAAACGTGACCGGGCGAACATGAATGGGTATTACACATTCCAGGGATTGGCAGAGTACACTAAACAGTTAGGGAAGAATAATTTCAGTGTTCTGGGGGGGTATTCATTTGAAAGCTACAGATCAGAAGATTTGGTAGCATTCAGAGATAATTTGCCAGGAAATGACCTTACCGTCATTGCCATTGGATCACTGAGCAATCAACAATCTGATGGAACCGCCGCCGAGTATGCATTGGAGTCGCAGTTTTTACGAGCCAATTATAATTATTCCGGAAAATATCTCTTAGAAGGTGTTGTAAGAAGAGACGCTTCCTCCCGCTTTCCCGAATCAAGAAAGACGGCGTTGTTTCCATCTGTTGCCGCAGGATGGAGAATTGGAGAAGAGCGTTTTGTAAAAGATAACATTCCATGGATAAGTGAGTTGAAATTGAAGGCGTCATGGGGAAAGCTGGGTAACCAGAATATATCGAATTACCCATATCAGCGAACACTTGTTACATCCGATGCGCTTTCATATTCATTCGGCGGCTCTGTTGCTCAGGGGGCAGCAAGTACCCGATTGGTAGATGATAACTTGCATTGGGAAACGACCCGCACAACGGATGTTGGTATGGAGGCTGGGCTTTTGAAAAATAAGATTAATTTATCCGCAACGTATTTTGACCGCTTAACCTATGATATCTTATATGCTCCAACAAGCAGTGTATCATCCGTTTTGGGATTAAATCTTGCACCTCGTAATATCGGCAAACTTAAAAATACCGGTTGGGAGTTTACCGCCAATCATGCTAATACCATTAATAAGTTCTCCTACTCGGTCAGTGGGAATTTTACTATTGTCCACAACGAAGTTACTGATTTAGGTATCGGTAATATTGCTCAGCCTAACGGCCTCGTTGGCAATGGCAGCAGTTTATTTCTTGGATATCCTGCGTCAAATGGGAGTTTCGGAATTTATTATGGCTATGTGGCCGACGGATTGTACACCGACGCAAATGATGTGGTCGAATATCAGAAGCTTAATGATCAGAAAGCAGTTAATCCCGGAGCGGTTCCCGGGGATATTCGTTATAAGGACATTAGTGGCCCCAACGGAATGCCGGACGGAAAAGTAGACGCTACTTACGATAGAATTATACTTGGAAGCCAAATCCCTAAATACAGTTATGGACTGAATTTAGGCGGCGGTTACGGCGGTTTTGATTTGAACGTCCTGTTCCAGGGAGTTGCTGGTGTAACAGGGCGTTTACAGGGTTATGCTGCCTGGGCTTTCTATAATACCAGAGGAAATGTTCAGCGTTTTCAATACGAGGGTCGTTGGACACCGTCAAATCCTGACCGGAATGCAATTTACCCGAGGTTCCAAACTACCCCTAATTCAGGTGTTCCGAACACCACCTTATCCTCTTTTTGGACACTTAACGCATCCTATCTAAGGATCAAAAACCTTCAGCTAGGATATAAATTACCCGCGTCGGTTTTAAGCAAGGTAAATATTTCGAATGCCCGGCTATACGTCAGCGGGGAAAACCTTCATACGTTCAGTAGTTATAAAAAAGGTTGGGACCCGGAAATTAATACCAATTCACTAACGGAATTTTATCCCTTGCTTTCAACTTACACAATTGGCCTCAACGTTACTTTTTAATTATTTATAAGTTTTTATGAAAAAGCGATTAAAATCAGCATTAGTATTGTTGCTGACAGTATTGTCGGTAATATCCTGTAAAAAAGAATTGGAAAAAATTCCGTTGGACGAGTTTGACCAGGAGTCATTTTGGTCTTCAGAACAAAAGGCAATGCTTGCCCTCAATGCGGTCTACCGCTCAACGGTATCAAGTAGCAACTGGTGGTCGACCGAAGGATTAGTATACCTGGAAACAGCCAGTGACAACGCTTACCATGGCCAGGGCGATAACACTGTGTATCATAAATTGTCAAACGGTACCCTGACATCGAGTAGTGCGCTTGTATCTCAATATTGGGATCAAAGTTATGCCAGTATTGCCCGTAGTAACGATTTTCTCCAGAACGTCTCTAAGGTACCAATGGATGCTGTCAAAAAAAAGAGGTTAATCGCCGAAGTTCGATTTATCCGTGCATGTCAGTACTTTTATCTTCTACAGCATTTTGGGTCAGTTCCGTTAATTAAGGCCACTCTTGCCCTGGAAGAAGCAAATAAAGTAGTTAAAGCTCCACGGGCTGAGATTGCAACTTTTGTGATCGCCGAGCTCACACAGGCCGTCGCAGATTTGCCCCGCTTCAAAGATATTCCTGCCAAAGAAACCGGTAGGGTAAGTAAACAGGGAGCACTCGCCTTTCTGGGACGCATTCAGCTTGCCGAGAAACGTTTTGCAGATGCTGCTATTACCTATAAAACAATAATTGATTTTGGTGATAATATCATTGATCCTAATTATGCTTCGATATTTCTGGAGTCAAACGAAAATAGTTCGGAAAATGTTTATAGCGTACAATATGTTCCTAATCAACTTCCCAACCCCCTAATGCAGAATGCATCACCGCGGGCAATGGGAGGATTTACTTTTATAGATCCATTAGCCAATCTTATGGAGGCATATGAATTTACTGACGGAACTGCTTTCTCATATACAGATGCCAGATATGATTACCGCGATATCGGTAAAAACCGCGATCCAAGGCTAAAATATTCTATTTATTATGATCAAGCGCCTTTCAGAACGGGAAAATATATTTCTCACCCGGACTCGGTTGTTGCCACCTACCCGGATAGAATCAATAACCTCAACACTAAAACAGGCTACTGTTTGAGAAAATATATTGAAGAAAACTTTACGGGAAATCTGAATACCGGTTATGGTGGAAATACGCCAGTGATCAGGTATGCAGAAGTCCTTCTAAGTTATCTTGAGGCAAAGCTCGAGACAGGGGACGCGATAGATATGGCGTTGCTTGACGCCACTATCAACCGAGTCCGGCGCAGGGCTACTGTAAACATGCCAGTAATTACCGCGACTAACGCAGCACTTTTACGGCCAATACTTCGAAATGAGCGTAGAGTTGAACTCGCCCTGGAAGGTATCAGGTATTGGGATTTGCTGAGATGGGGAATTGCCGACCAGGCACTAAATGGCGATTTCTACGGTCATCCCTATCCGGTGTCAAAAGCTACGGTCCGTAAAAAAACAACTACAGCACCAGTCGATCCGTTTAGGCGCTGGTATGTAACCACCCGTACCTTTCGTAAAGGTGTAGATGAATATTGGCCTATACCGCAGAACGAGGTGAGTCTTAATCCGAAATTAGGGCTATAGGTCTGAGGGCAATAGAGCTCTCTAATCCTGAATAATTATTCTCGGGTAGAACGACATAGGGAAATTTACACTAAGGGCCGGGATGAACTTCCTCATTCTTTTTGTCAAGGATGGTATTGATATTTGTCATGCTATTTTTTGCATAATCCAGGTGCATTTCCATAGATTCCTGAGCCTTTATAAAATCGTGTTCTAATAAAGCCTGAAGAATAGTTAAATGATGCTTTAACACCGTTTCTATTTTTTGTTGATCGTACTCTATTTGTCCAAGGTGGAAAAAGATTAATGTGAATATCGAAGTGTAAGACTTTTTGATGAATCTGTTATGGCTGGCATCTATTATGGTGGTGTGGAACGCTCTTTCGATGTCCCTCATTTCTGACGCATCTACAGATGTTTTTTTTAGCAACGAAACATGTTTTTTTTCGAGTATTGTGAGTTCTTTCCAGATAGGTGAGGTTTTAGATTCGATACGCATTTTTTGAATGGCATGCCGTTCGTACATTTTTCTTATTTCCGCAATTTCTTCAATTAGTCGTGGTGAAAATTCAACAACCTCCCATTTTTGACGAGGATGTTTCTTGATGATGCCGCTTTGAGCGATTTTAAACAAAGCTTCCCTGGTTATAATGGTATTGGTTTTTAACTCATTGGCAATCTCTAACTCTGAAAAGCGATCACCAGGCTTTAGCTCATAGGAAGACAGTTTTTTTATAATTTGTTTTTCCACTAAATCAGCTTTCGAGTTACCCATTGACTCAACACTGTAGTAATCGTCCGGGCCCGGCTTTCTGAGTACAATTTTATAAAGGCCGTCTTGTCTTACTATTCCCTTTTTGATCAGAATATCAATTAGCTTTTGAAAAGTGGTTCGGCTAACATCCAAATCTTTAATCAAGGCGGAAGCTGCTGGAAGCCCGCATGGAACATCGTCGAAGTCTTCTATATAATTCAGCAGCTTATTAGTTGCTTTCAGTACGAGTTTGGTATATTCTGCTTCCTTCATCTACATCTTTAAGATGGTAAGTATAAACTATAATATTACATAAATCATTTCATGACTAAAGTCCGAATAAGAGGTAAAAATAACGATTTGTATTTTTGTTTATAAAAAAACAAACCTGTATTATTGTAAATAACTTTTGCGCTGATGCAAATGTAAAAATAATTGATAAACCGCTATTATCAATACCAGGATTTATGATCTATTTGTTTTTGCATAAGCGCTTCAGGCATTAATCCAGGCATTTATAAAATTGAAATATATGAACGTGTATATACTGACTTGGTTATCCTTTTTAAGTATTTTTTTTCAACCTGAGAAACCGAAAGTTCTCATCATAGGAGATTCTATTTCCATTGGATATTTCCCTTTCGTTAAAGAAGCTTTAAAAGATAAGGGTGTCTTATATCATAATGCCGGGAATGCACAATCATCCACAAATGGAACTAATAGAATTAAAAACTGGCTGGGGGAAGAACATTGGGATGTGATCCAATTTAACTGGGGATTATGGGATATTGCATACAGGCTTCCGGCGCTTACCGGTACTGGGGTTCTCGACAAGAATAAAGGCAAACTGACAACACCTCCTGAAGAATATAAGGCAAATATGGAGAAACTGATCGCAGAACTTGAAAAAACTGGAGCTAAACTCATTTTTGTCAATACCTCATACGTTCCAAGAAACGAACCGGGCCGCCATTTTGCCGACGCTAAGAAATATAATCGAATTGCTGAAAAACTGGCCAGGCGGCATGGAGTAACTATTACTGATCTTTATAAACCTTCTGTTAAAATTCATGCTGAACTGGGTTTAGGAACAGACAATGTACATTATTCGATGGAAGGCTATAAAAAGCTTTCCAATTATGTTACCCATGGACTGGCAAACGCTATGTCTTTAGAAAATTAGTTCATATACCTTGTTCTTTAGAAAAATTCGTACCGATCAACACGATGTTCACCCGTATTAACCAAATTAATTATGATGATAACACTAAAAAATTGTATAAAAGACTATAAATCAACGATTTTAGTCGTTTGCGTAGCTACCGGTCTTGGAATAACAGAGGCTGATGCACAATCAAGCCAGACAAAATGGGGAGCTATTGCATTGCAGGAATCCTCAATTCCGGTTCGTCCGGGAATACCTGGCAAGACTCCATTCTGGAATGAGCAAGCAAGGCAATTTATTCACGCGCCTGCGTTTGAGTATAAAATTATTCCAGGCGCAACTAAGTACAAGTATAAAATTTTTTGTGCCAGCGATTCCAGTTCACATGTATTCGAAAGTAATATTCCCTATGATGCTTTAAGCAAAGTTTGGACTTCCATGCCTGTTGGCTATTTTGATTTGGAGGTAACAGGAATATCTTCAAAGAACGAAATTCTCGGTGTATCAGGAAAAGGGCGTTATTATCGGGCGGCATCGTTCAATGGTCCTTATCATTCTTCTGCGATGTCATATGACCAAAGCGCAATGATAGCTTTGGATAATCTTTTAAAAAAGGATTATGTGGAGTACTGGTTTAAAAATAAAGCTCCCCATCCGAAGTATGTAAATTATAGGTTCCCCGCTAAAATATTCAGTGCTTTAATCATTGGTGCTATCACACATGCACGGCTTAAGCCAAATACTGCTGATGCGGTACGCTCTACAGAACTCGCCCGCATTATTGCCGATTATTTAATAAGTATTAGTTTTAAAGAAGGTACTCCATGGGAGTATTTTCCGCCAACCTATTATGGAAATAATTTTGGAATAGTCAATAAGCCTCACATGAACGTATTCAACAACTTTACCATCATGGGAGTTGATGCGGGAAATGCTTACCTTGATTTATTTGACTACACAAGTGATAAAAAGTATCTTGAAGCAGCGAAACGTATATCTGCTACCTATCTCAAAACACAACTTGAAAATGGCAGCTGGTATCAGTATGTAAATCACGAAACCGGGAAGCCCACCGCGCCGAATATTACTATACCAACTTCGGTAATCAATTATTTTGACAGGCTTCAAAGAGATTATCACGTTTCTGGATTAAAGCAATCTTCAGATAGAGCATTTAATTGGATTTTGCAAAATCCCGTTAAGACATTTAACTGGCAGGGGCAATTCGAAGATATAGAAGCCCGCGCACCTTACAAGAACCAAAGCCGGGAACAGGCATGTGATATGGCCATTTATCTATTTAAAAACAATAAAGATATCAAGCTTGCCGAAGAGCTGGTTCGGTTTTCGGAAGACCAGTTCGTTATCTGGGAAAAACCTCTTGATATTGCAATCCAACAACCCAGACCAGGCGGTAATTCAAAAAACTGGATAACTCCTTCCGTCCAGGAGCAATACACATTCTTTATGCCGGTTGGGCGGGCAGCCGGCCTTATGGTCGAAACCTATTGGCAGGCCTATAAAGCCACAAAAAAGGAAATCTACCTGGAAAAAGCAAAATCAATTGCCAATTCCTTTACGATCGCTCAAAAAGAACATAACGGTGATTATCCAACATTTTTCACAAAATACCCTATGAATTTGTGGTTAAACAGTACGGTTTATCCTGCTAAAGTGCTGATGGATCTTAACAACAACATTAAATCTAAAAACTGATATGAAAAGCAAAATAGTTATATACATGCTGGCGCTGTGTGTGATTAACGCTTATTCCTGTAAAACTATCAAAATAGGAGAAGCTGTTGGGAACAACACCAAGGCTGATAAAAAATCTTTTGGCGCGATAGCCCTGATGGAATCAACTGTTCCTATTCGTCCGGGCGAACCTGGCAAGACTCCATTCTGGAATATAGCGTCTAAGCGTTTTATTCATGCCCCCGCATTTAACTATAAGACTTTGACAGCTGCAACAAAGTATAAATTCGAGTTAACATCAGAGACCACCGGAACTAAGCTGCAATTTGAAAGTAAAAATCCATATGCACCGCTGAGCCCGGTTTGGGCAGATCTGCCGGTTGGGTATTTTACAATTAAAGTAACTGGCATTTCAACGCAGGGCGAATCTCTTGGAACTGCAGGTGAGGGCCGGTATTACCGGGCAGCCCCATTCAACGGTATATATCACCAGCCGGTTATGCCATATGATAAAAGTGCAATGGTGGCGTTAGAAAAACTGTTACACAAAGACTACATCGAGTACTGGCTAACAAATAAAGCCCCTGACCCGGGTTATCAGTATTATCGCTATCCAACAAAAATATACAGCGCATTAATTATTGGTGCTCTTACTTACGGGAAGTTAAAGCCCGCGGAACAGCCAAGATCACTGACGCTTGCACGAACAATTGCCGATTTCTTGATCAGTGTAAGCATGCCTGAAGGAAATCCGTATCAATATTTCCCACCTTCGTATTACGGTTATGAGGCCATATTCAAAAAGAGCAACAATAAGATTAATACGAGCAGTATTATGACAATTATTTCGGCTGATGCAGGTAATGCGTATTTGGACCTGTATGATGTCACAAAAGATAATAAGTATCTGGAAGCAGCAAAGCGTATTGGAGAAACATACGTTAAAACGCAGATGAAAGACGGAAGCTGGTATTTGTTTGTGGACAAGGACTCTGGCAAACCCACGGCATCAAACATTGCTATACCTACTTCAACCATCAATTATTTCGACAGACTTAGGACCTATGGCGTTACCGGATTAAAAGGAGCAACTGAAAATGCCCTAAAGTGGATTATGGACAATCCGGTAAGGACTTTCGACTGGCACGGTCAGTTTGAGGATATTTATGAACGCCCGGCGTATAACAATTTAAGCCGGGAACAAGCTTGTGATATGGCCATTTACCTGCTGCGAAATAGTAAAGGAAAGCCAAAGAATATAATCCTGGCCGAAGAACTGATACGTTTTTCAGAGGACCAGTTCGTAATTTGGGAGAAACCAAGGCCCGATTTGAAAATAGGAAATGATGGCAACGGCGCGCTGAGTAAAAATTGGATATCTCCCAGCGTTCAGGAGCAATATGTTTATTGGATGCCAGTGGGCCGGGCTGCCGGGATAATGCTGAATACTTATTGGGAAGTTTACAAGGTGACTAAAAAGGAAATTTATCTAGCCAAAGCGAAGTCGATTGCTAATGCTTTTACAGTAGTTCAAAAGGAACACGATGGCGACTATCCCACATTTTTTACTAAGTATAAGATGGGTTACTGGTTAAATAGCAATGTTTATCCCGCCACATATATGATGAATTTTCAAGAGAATTTAAAGAAAATAAATAAGTAAGATGGCCAGAATAATTTTTCCTCCCTTCAAGCGATTGGGCATGCTGATGCTGGCCGCACTTGTGTATGTTTTGCTCATGGAGGATGTATCGGCACAGCAAAAAAAAGGGGATGTAACTTTTGGACAGATTGCCTTGGCTGAATCCCGTATTCCGATTCGTCCCGGAATTCCCGGCAAAACACCATTCTGGAATATCGCGTCACAGAATTTTATTTACGCACCGGCATTTAACTATAAAACTTTGACAAGTGCGGCAAAGTATAAATTCGAGTTAACATCAGAGACCACCGGAACTAAGCTGCAATTTGAAAGTAAAAATCCATATGCGCCGCTGAGCCCGGTATGGGCCGAGCTACCGGTTGGATATTTTCAAATCAAAGTAAGCGGCATTTCTGATAGGGGCGAAACTGTTGGATCTGCTGGCGAGGGCCGGTATTACCGGGCAGCCCCATTCAATGGTATTTACCACCAGCCGGTTTTGCCATATGATAAAAGCGCGATGGTGGCTTTGGAAAAACTGTTACACAAAGACTACATCGAGTATTGGCTAACCCATAAAGTCCCTGACCCGGGATACTCAAAATATAGATACCCGTCAAAAATTTACAGTGCAGTAATTATCGGCGCTCTTACTTACGGGAAGTTAAAGCCCGAAGAACAGTCAAGATCACTGAAACTAGCGCGAACGATTGCTGACTTTATGATCAGTATAAGCATGCCTGAAGGAAGTCCGTATCAATATTTCCCCCCGTCATATTATGGTTATGAGGACGTATTCAAAAAGACCAACAGCAAGATTACTACGAGCAGTATTATGACAATTATCCCGGCCGATGCGGGTAATGCCTATCTGAATCTGTATGATGTTACAAAAGATAAAAAATATCTGGAAGCTGCAAAGCGTATCGGTGAAACATATGTTAAAACGCAGATGAATGACGGAAGCTGGTATTTGTTTGTAGACAAAAATTCGGGCAAGCCCACCGCGTCAAACATTGCTATACCTACTTCGACCATCAATTATTTCGACAGACTTAGAACCTATGGCGTTACCGGATTAAAAGGAGCAACTGAAAATGCCCTAAAGTGGATTATGGACAATCCGGTAAAGACTTTCGACTGGCACGGTCAGTTTGAGGATATTTATGAACGTCCGGCATATAATAATTTAAGCAGGGAGCAGGCTTGTGATATGGCCATATACCTGCTGCGGAACAGTAAGGGAAAACCAAAAAATGTAATTCTCGCCGAAGAGCTGATACGTTTTGCGGAGGACCAGTTCGTAATTTGGGAGAAACCCAGGCCCGATTTGATCATTCCCGACGCTCTTACAGAACTGGGAGATGATATCCATACTCGTAAAGAAGCAATAGGAAATAAAGGGACCGGCGCGCTAAGCCAAAACTGGATCACCCCCAGCGTTCAGGAGCAATATGTGTACTGGATGCCAGTGGGCCGGGCTACGGGAATAATGCTGAATACTTATTGGGAGGTATACAAGGTAACGAAAAAGGAGATTTACCTTGCAAAAGCGAAGTCTATTGCAAATTCTTTTACAATGGTTCAAAAGGAACACGATGGCGAGTATCCAACATATTTCACTAAATATAAAATGGGTTACTGGTTAAATAGCACTGTTTATCCCGCCACATATATGATGAAATTTCAAGAGAATTTAAAAAAAATAAATAAGTAGGATGGGTAGATTAATTTTTTCTCCCTCTTTCAAAGGATAAGCAGTATTTTATAGTGCCTTTTTTATCCAAATGGAAAAATACAAGAATAAAATAGTGGTGATAAGCGGTGGCCTTGGTGATATAGGCAGCGCTATCGCATTAGCTTTCGGTAAAAAGGGTGCAAAAGTAGCTATAAGCGATTTATTCGGGTTTGATGATGCAAAACACAGGGTGGAAGAACTTCGTTCAAAAGGCTGCACCGATCTCTCTTACCATAAAGTTGATGTAGTATCAGAAAGCGAAATTACCGCATGGATTGATGCAGTGGAGAAAGAATGGGGTCTTCCCCAGATAATTGTGCCGAATGCAGGAATCGTTATTGCCGGCTCCCTGACAGGGGATGATCTTTCTACTGATGATGTAAAGAAACAATTAGATGTTAATTTCTGGGGAAGCTATCATCTTGCGGTTCAGGCATCAAAAAGAATCAGGGCAAAAGGCCTCCCCGGAAGAATTACGTTTATAGGTAGCTGGGCCGCCGAAAGGCCTAACGCCAGAATCTCTGCTTATTGCATTTCAAAAGCATCAATTCGTATGCTCTGCAAAACAATGGCGCTGGAATTGGCAGCATACGATATCCTGGTAAATGAAATTGCTCCGGGCATCGTGGAAGGTGGGTTGTCAAAAAAGAATCAGCAAAAAGATCCGGAATTGCTGAAGCTTCATTTAAAATCTACACCGACACGAAAGCTCGTATCGGTTGATGAAATTGCGGCACATGTTCTGCGCCTTAGTGATTTTGAATATAACAATCTCACAGGTACTACTTTAACTGTAGATGGAGGTCTCTCACTAACTTCTAAGATGACTCAATGACATCAGAGCTGATAATTATTGTTGTTGCGTTTTTGATTGCGGGCTGGGTTCAGGGCATTTTTGGTTTCGGCTTTGCAATAGCTACTACATTACTTCTTGTCAATACTGTAGATTTTACCACACTGGTATTCCTAAACCTTTGTATGTCGGTAGTTACCTCATTGATAGCAATGCTCTCTGGAAAAAACCTCAAAACAATTAATAAAAACACGCTCCTGAAGTTAATTATCAGTTCCTCCGCCGGTCTGATTTTAGGCATGGCTATTATCACATACGTTGACGCCGCAATTCTAAAAAAGATCACCCTGGTAGTTATCCTGCTCGCCTCCATAGCATCCCTGACCAAATCCCAGGCACTGTTCGCTCACCCATACATGGGCTGGATAGGAGGTTTTTTTAGCGGTGTTCTAACGCCTTCTACCGGAATTAATGGACCACTGGTAGCCTTGCATTTAAACGCAGCATTTACAGATAAGCAGGAAATAAGGAACACGATGTTAGCTTATTTATTCTTCATCATGACTTTTGGGGTGATTTCAATGAGTATAAAGGCTAACCTATCCTCAGAAACAACAAATATGTTAGTTAAAGTTATTTTGCCTTCCATTCTTGGCTACGTAATAGGCATGTTTTCTTTCAGGCTTTTGTCTGATGTTATATTTAAGAGAACAGTTAATGCTTTTTTGATTTGCTCATCATTTGCTTCTTTGGTTTACCTAATCATTTAAAAAAACATGACTACAACTAATACCCTTAGGGGAATCTATCCAATCCTGGGTACGTGCTTTAATGATGACGAGAGTATTGACTATATAAGCCAGGAAAAACTTATCGAATTTTGTATTACCAGCGGTGTTCATGGTCTTGTAACTCTTGCAAACGCCTCAGAAGGTCATCTTATGTTGGATGATGAAAGAAAAGAACTCACAACTTTCGTGATTAAGAAGGTAAACAAACGTATACCGGTGGTCATTACTATAAATCATCCTTCATCTTATTGTGCTGTCGAAATGGCTCGATTTGCAGAAGCTGCCGGCGCTGATGCCGTTATGTGCATGCCTCCGTTCTTTGGGCGCTGGCGGTCGGGTTTATCTGAAATTGAACAGTATTTTACAGCCATAGATAAAGCTGTAAACATTCCCGTTATT
>NZ_JBBJNI010000218.1:0-4801 GCF_037719425.1 Daejeonella sp.
GAAAAATCATTACGTGAGGGTGGTTCTCCAAGCAGTGCACGTAATTACGCTATTGAAGGTTTGGCCAATACAGATAAAGCGTTTACCGTTCGCATAATTGTCAAGTATGAAGATAAATTTGGCGGTTCACAAATAGACACTGAAATTGCAAGTCAACGCACTATGATCGCTTTCCGTCCGAACTTAAAGGTCGAAAAACTCGTGTTAAGATCAGAAGAAACCGGGATCAAAAATGTCAAAATAGCTGCACTTAAAAATTAAAAGAATTCCATTCACCTAGTCATTGAATCACCCTATGATAGGTGTCTCAATGACTAGGTGATCTTATTAAAAAGGAGTCTCTTTCCTAACTTAACCCACTAGGAATCCGACGTGATTTGGATAAACCATTACACGTTGACTGTGCTCGCCAATTTGAATTGTCCCCTATCTTATTAGTGCTCAGATGATCATATTGTGCTTTATAGCAAGGAAGTTTTTTATAGCTTTATGCCAAACATGGCAAAGTAAAATTCAAATCAATCAGAGTATATCCTATTAAAGAAAACACCAAATAGAAACAGGTATGTTATTAGGCTTTGACATTGGCGGTAGGAAATGCGCAGTCATATTAGGAAGCACGAACGAAAGAGAGAGGATTGACATTACTGATAAAGCAATGTTGCCTACAAACAGCTGCAGCACTTTTTTCAATACCGGTAGTGGCCAGCATTTGAAAACAGTTCCGGTTTCACAGGTGATCCAAAGCCAAAGGATTTCAGTATTTGGGTATGTACAATGCAACACGATGAAGAATGGGATGGTCGGTACTTCTACTGAATCTAAGGCCCCTTAAATGCCGCTACCTAATATTTATTAACGACGGAAAGCTGGCATGGAACAGATTTCCTGAACAAGTTGGATATTTTTATAAAATAAAATCTAAAACTAAAAAAAATATTAGATATTAAAATTAACTAAATTCTCTGACTATGATTATCAATAAAAATGGTTTACTTCTTGTTTTATTTTTAATATTTTTTTCAAATTTTCTTTCAGCGCAAAAGGACTTTAAAAACGGGAATGGCTTCTACAAAAAAGAGAGGCAATCACTGCAGGCCTCTATTCATAAAAACTTTTATGATAAGGCATCCGGATATTATGTGGTGGTGGTAGATCCCGCAAAGCGTGAAAAGAAAAACGGTTACTTGAGAGAATACACCTATATATGGTCACTGTGCGCTCTATACCAGGCGGCGAATGAGATCGAAAAATTGGAGCCGAAAGCAAAATTGATGGCTCCGTTACTGAAAATAATGTATGATTATTTTAAGCCCGCTCCGCCAAAACCCGGATTTTCTGATTATATCATGAAGTTAAAACCAGGAGAGCGCTATTATGATGATAACGAATGGATCGGTATTACCGCTTTAGATGCTTATTCAAGGACAAAGCAGAAATCGGATCTCGAACTTGGTAAGTTAATATACGATTTTATAATGTCTGGTTACGATCAGACTTTAGGTGGAGGAATTTACTGGAAAGAAGGTTCCGCAAGTTCTAAAAATACCTGCTCAAATGGCCCGGGTGTACTTGTAGCACTGCAATTGTACCAGGCTACAAAAAATAAAGCTTACCTGGATACTGCAATAAAAATATTTAACTGGACCAAAGAAAAATTACAAGCGCCATCAACATTATATTATGATAATATAAGGACAAAAGATGGTAGTATCAGTAAGCCAGTATTATCTTATAATACAGGTACTATGCTTCAGGCGAACATTTATTTATACGAAATCACAGGTGATAAAAAATATTTACAAGAAGCGAATGTCATGGCCGATAGTTCTCTTTCGTTCTTCTATGCACATGATAAATTTAGAGATGGCTTTTGGTTCAACGCTGTGTTGTTGAGGGCTTACCAGCACTTATTGAAATACAATAGTGACAAAAAATACATTCTCGGTTTTAAAAAATGTTTAGATGATGCCTTGAAGAACAACAAAAATGAAGATGGATTATTCGTGGGAAAAGAAGGTGTACAAAGTTTGGTGGAGCATGGAGGTATGTTAGAAATACTGGCTCGTTATGCATGGATCGAAAATAAGTATAATTTATCAGAGCCTAATTCTTCACTTTCTACGGTATCAAAGAAATGATTGCGATTATTTTGGTAGGATCTTCTATACTTTATATCAAAGTTGTTGAAATTAGCCAGTAACTTAAAGTAGAGATAGTGTAATGATATAAAGTACCTAATTGTAAAAGATTTAAATATTTAATTATGGAAAAAATTAGGAGTTTATTTTTAGCAGGAGTGATGTTGCCTGCTTTCAGCTTCGGCCAGGCTAAACTTAATCTTACGAAATACGTTAACCCGTTTATAGGGACAACGGTTTTAACCGACTCTGCTTTGCTCGGCTATGTTCCGCCTTGGCGCACTTGGAATGGCCTTGATGGGCCTGCAGCTACCGTCCCGTTCGGCATGGTACAAGCAGTTCCGGTCACTACCTATGGCAGTGGTAGTGGCTACGAGTACGAAGTAAAAACAATCAAAGCTTTCGCCCAGACAAGCGGAACCGATTGGGGACAACTTAACATCCCGATTATGCCTCTCGAAGGCAAAAATTTCACGGCCGATAATTTTGCTTCGACCTTCAGCCACTCAAAAGAAGCGGCACATCCGGGATACTACCGAGTTTTGTTGAACCGCTACAATATCAAGGCAGAACTCACCGCCACCAAGAGATGCGCATACCATAAATATACCTATCTGGGCGGTCAAGATAAAAAAGTGGCATTCGACCTTGTACACGCAGGCGGCGGTAGCAGTACCTGGGAAATCAATAAGGCTGGTGATAACATCGTTACAGGAAGACAGGGTAACCTCTATTTCTACGCCGTAATAAACGATAAGATTAAAAGCATCGACATCTATAAACGTAATCCAAACCAGCCCGACATCCCACCTAGCGGCCAGGGTGCAGGAGGTCAGAGAAAACTTACCGGGAACATTGATATTCCTGTAATCAGTTTCGAAAAATCTGACAAACCATTGGAGGTTAAAATTGGTATTTCAAGCGTTAGCCTCGAGGGTGCCAAACTAAACTACACTACCGAAATAGCAAACAAGAGCTTCGATCAGGTTTACAAAGATGCTGATGAGAACTGGGAAAATCACCTCAGCAAAATCAAGGTTACGGGTGGAACAAAAAAGCAAAAAGAGATGTTCTATTCATGCCTTTACAGGCAGTTTTGGTTCCCGAGTGTTACCAGCGATGCGGATGGTAAAACAGCTCTTTACGGAGGAAGGCGGCGAGTTCCGGGTGAAGCTCAGGCTGGCGAAAGTGCACCAAAGGATACGATCCCCGGATTTGACACCTACTCAGGCCCCGGGCTTTGGGATGTTTTCCGTACACAACTTGTTGTTCTCAATATGCTTCGGCCTGATGTCAGCGAGAATATTATCAAATCCATGATTCTTAATGGAGAGCGTTCAGGATTCCTGTCTACTTCATTCCACGGCGATTTCGCTTCATCTTACATCACAGGTGCCTATCTGCGTGGCGTAAAGGATTACGACATCCAGAAAGCATACCGTCTTATGCTTAATAATGCCAATACCCCTTCCGGGAATAGCGTACGGACCCCAAGACCCCACAATGATCAATATCTTAAACTCGGTTATGTTCCTGAAGTAAATATTCCGAATGCGGTAACCGAAACTGTATCTACCGCAGGAACCACGAAAACGCTTGAATTCGCTTATTCGGATTACTCAATAGCACTGATGGCTAAAGCTCTGGGCGATATGGACACGTACAACACGATGATGAAGCGCAGCATGAACTACAAGAACGTGTTTGATGCCCAGACCGGATTTATGAGAGGCCGTCTTGCGGATGGAACTTGGTACGCACCTTTCAATCCTAGTTATCCTTACTACGAATTCATGTACCGCGAGGCAAACGCCTGGCAGGCATCGTTCTTCGTACCACAGGATACCAAGGGACTTATCTCCCTGTACAAGAGTCCCAAAGACTTCGAGCTTAAAGTAGATTCACTTTTCTCAATTCCCTGGGGCGGATATGCAAAGGATAATCTATCATGCTTCCTCGGACAGTTTTGTATGGGTAATCAGCCCGACTTTAACTATCCTTATCTTTATTATTTCGTAAACAAACCAGAAAAGTCACAAGCCATCCTTACCAAACTGCTGTCAGATTACTACGGAATGGGCCCCGAAGGCCTTGCGTTGGCCGGAATGGATGACTATGGTTCCCTGACGGGATGGTATGTATTTAATGCAATGGGTATATACCCCTATTCACCGTCTGACCCGGAATATATTGTATCAGTGCCTATATTCGACAAAATCGAAATGCAGCTCGGTGCAGGTAAGACATTTACTATAGTCAAACAAGGCAATGGCAAAAATATTGACAAAGTTACGATTGGCGGAGAGCCACTTAAAGGATGGTTCGTTAATTATGACGACATGCTCAACGGCAAAGAACTGGATATTTATACAAAATAGGATAAAGGTTTTTTAAGTATAATGGAGCTATTGTATAAATTAGGAAAATGGGAATAGATTTCAAAAAATAATAGAAATTAACACACCAAAGGGTCTTGTCAAAATAATAGCATAAAACAGTATTGATACTAAATATTATAAAAACAGCTACGTCTTTAAATTTAATTTGTCTGAACATGAAAACATTCTATTTACCTCTTATTTTACTTCTATTTCTTTTTGTAATGGCAGATTTTAGCTTTGCTCAAACATCTGGTATTACTTCAGGGGCAATCTACACAT
>NZ_JBBJNI010000075.1:0-6844 GCF_037719425.1 Daejeonella sp.
AAAAATAAGATGTTGCATAAAAACGTCAATGGTAGGAGGTACGACGAAGCAATCTCGTTAAACAATCAACAGCCAGGCAGGGGCAGAAGAATGACATTGCTTTAAGCATTTATTCATACCTTCTGCCTCTGATCTTAGCATAATGAAATTTCTGTATCTCATCCTTGTACCATTTGTTTTGCTTGGCGTTTTTATTCTCCAGTCAGAAACCACCATCGATCAAACAGCTTTCAAAGTTTCAACTAAACGCAACACATCCCACCTTTTGCCTGGCGATTTTCGTGTACCAGCTGGTATAGGGGCCACTGTTATTGCTAGCGGATTGGATGTGCCATGGGAGATCACCTGGGGTCCTGATAAAAAGATCTGGATCACTGAGCAGAAAGGTGTTGTCAGCAGAATTGACCCTGTATCAGGCGAGAAAGACGTCATCCTCCAAATTAAGGATGTATGGTTTCTGCGCACAGCTGGTTTGCTTGGCATGGCTTTGCATCCGGACATGAAGAATTACCCTTACGTTTTCCTGAATTATACCTTTTTAAGAGATGAGAAGCCATTTTCAAGGTTAGTACGATATACGTGGAAATCTGATACACTGACCAGTCCTAAAATATTAATGGAAATAGCCGCGAACAACGGCCACAGCGGATCCAGGCTCACATTTTCAAAGGGCAAATTATTCTGGGCGACCGGTGACGCTGCGAGTACTGCTTTCTCGCAGGATTTTAATTCTCCTAACGGAAAAATATTAAGGCTTAATATCGACGGATCTGTGCCCGCAGATAACCCCGTGAAAGGAAGCCCCGTTTGGGCAATGGGTTTCCGTAACATTCAGGGCATGGTATTTTCAGGAGCGAATAAACTGTATACCTCAGAACATGGAGATGCAACAGACGACGAAATTAACCTGATCGAAAAGACAAAAAACTACGGATGGCCGTCAATCCAGGGTTATGCCGATAATGCCAAGGAAATTGAATTTGGCAAAAATATAACCTCAACAGACCCCATAAAATCCTGGACGCCTACTATAGCGCCTGCCGGAATTGACTATTATTCTCGCGGAAGCATCTCAGAATGGAATAATTCCCTGCTGATGGTAAGCCTGAAAGGTAAAAGCCTGCGCGCACTCAAGCTGGATGCGACCGGAACCAAAATAATTAACGAGGAAATATTCCTTGAAAACCAGTTTGGACGTTTGCGCGATATCTGTATCTCTCCCTCAGGCGATGTATATGTTTCAACCAGTAATCGCGATTGGAACAGGACTATGGGTGATCCTTTGCCTGAGGATGACCGTATTATCAAGATATCTAAATCCGCTGCTCCATTGAATCCCGTGACGGGAAAGAATACGGCAGTGGTAAGCAATACTTCCAGCCTGTATCAGCAATACTGTGCGTCATGTCACCGTGAGGATGGGGCAGGATTGAAAGATGTATTCCCCGCGTTAAAGGGATCTGGGCTGGTTAAAAGCGGCGAGTTTCCTCTCATCAGAAAGATACTTAAAGGCTCTGCCGGCCCGGTTGTAATTGATGGAGTTAAATACGATACGCAAATGCCTTCCTTTGCTTTTTTAAAGGATGCGGAGATTGCAGAAATAGTGAATTATGTCAGGAAGCTACAGCCTGAAAAGTACCCTGACGTAAGTCCACAGATGATTACTAAAGAACGTGAAAAGTTAAGCCTGCCTCGTTAAAGATGATATTGGATGCAAACAGAGCAAAGAAATTGGAGTTACGAAGATTAAGAAAATGGAATAGGAGGTTTGGTATACCCGTCTGTATATTTTTGGTTCTTAAGGACTTGTTTTTGTAAACCGCATTAACCATCTTTAGGGAAACTATGCAATCTCATGCCTGAGTATTTTCATATATCAAGCGATAAAGCGAAGCTCGATATCAACACTATAACCGATTATTTGATAAAACAATCATATTGGGCTAACGACCGAACAGAAGACGTCATTAGGAAGTCCATCGCTAATTCATGCTGTTTTGGCATGTACAATGAAGCGGGGGAACAAGTAGGTTTTGCCAGGGTAGTTACCGATATGTCCGTTTTTGCCTGGCTAATGGACGTTTTTATTCTGGAAGACCATAGGGGGAGGGGTTTGTGCAAACAATTGATTGGCGAAATAATTTCCTATCCCGAATTTAAAGATATTATGAAGTGGGGTCTTGGCACCAGGGATGCGCATGAGTTGTACAAAAAATTTGGTTTCACATCCTTATCGAATCCAGAAGTCATGATGGAAAGGAAGATTGAGTAAGCCTGAAAGTAATTGGAGAAAAGTAAATAAAGAGTGCATCGAAAGAATGATCTGCGAAGGGTATATGACCGCTGCTGGTCAGGAATTAATTGATCTGGCAAAACAAAACGGGAGTTGGGATAAGTTTGCCGATGCCGAAGCCGGAATCATTCCTGACGATCTTCAGCGATGAAATCGCTTTTAAAAACTTCCAGGCCTTTAGCGAGTCTACTAAAAGAATGTCCCTGGAATGGATAATGAGTGCCAGACGGGTGGAAACCAGGAATACATGAATAGAACACGTAGTGTATTCGTCAGCGCAAAACAAGAAACCAAAGCCAGGGTAAGTAATCGGTAAACAAAATAGTAAAAGTGAAAAGAAGGAATTTTATTGCCCTAGGCGCACTGGCAGCTACAAACCTAAATTCGGGTGCATTAAATGTGTTTGGCCGGGATCAGCACTCCGTGGCGGAATTTACTAAATCTCCAACGGCAGCTTCAGAATTGAACGCAGATCTTGTTATTGCAGGCGGAGGAGTGGGGGGATGTGCAGCTGCCCTGGCAGCCCTGCGCAATGGATTGTCTGTGATCGTGACTGAAGAAACCGATTGGATAGGAGGGCAAGTGACATCTCAGGGGGTTCCTCCGGATGAGCATCCGTGGATCGAAACACATGGATCTCCTCAATCTTACAGGGCCTATCGTACAGCTGTAAGAAACTATTATAAAAGGAATTATCCCTTAACATCTAAAGCAAAAGATAAGGAATACTTGAATCCAGGGAACGCAGTCGTTTCGGCCTTATGCCACGAGCCCCGGGTCTCTCTTGCGGTGTTAAACGAGATGCTGAGTCCTTATGTAAGTTCCGGCAAACTAACCCTGCTTATCGAATATAAGATCAGATCGGCGGAGTACGCCGGCAATAAGGTGAAGGCCTTAAGAGCTGTTAGTTTACGAACCGGGAAAGAAACCGTTCTTATCGCACCGTATTTTGCAGACGCCACCGAACTGGGTGACTTGCTGCCGTTAACGGGTACGGAGTTTGTGACCGGAACGGAATCCCAGAATGAAACCCGCGAGCTGCATGCACCGCAGAAAGCTGATCCGGATAACCACCAGGCGTTCACGATGTGTTTCGCTATGGATTACCTGCCTGGGACTAATAATGTGGGAGAGAAGCCGTCGGAGTATGATTTCTGGAGGAATTTGGTTCCGGAAATGATCCCGGCCTGGCCAGGAAAATTACTTGATCTCAGTTATGCTAATCCTAAAACTTTGGAGAAAAAACTATTAGGCTTTAGTCCTGATGGCAGTCCAACCGCTCCATATCTGAACCTTTGGAACTACCGGCGCATTCTGGCCAAAGAGAATTTTATTCCCGGAGCTTATGTTGGTGATATCTCTACTGTCAACTGGCCCCAGAATGATTACACCCTTGGGAACCTTGTAGGCGTAACGGAAAAAGAGTTTGCCCGCCATGTTGCACGGGCAAAGCAATTAAGCCTCTCACTGTTCCACTGGCTTCAAACTGAGGCCCCGCGGGCAGACGGTAAACAGGGCTGGCCGGGTTTAAGGTTGAGAAAAGATGTTATGGGCACCGAAGACGGCCTCGCTAAATACCCTTACATTCGTGAATCCAGGCGTATTAAAGCCCAGTTCACTGTCCTCGAAGAACATGTCGGCCAGGAAAACCGGGTTAAGGTCGCTGGTATGGAAGCCGGCAAGAAAGGTGCTAATTTTTACGATAGCGTAGGTGTTGGGTACTATCACATAGATCTGCACCCCAGCAGCCGTAAACAAAACTATATCGACTTTTCTTCCCTGCCATTTCAAATTCCCTTGGGAGCTTTGTTGCCAAAGCGGATGGAAAACCTATTGCCTGCGTGTAAGAATATAGGCACTACGCATATTACGAACGGCTGCTACAGGCTTCATCCGGTTGAATGGAGCATTGGTGAGGCGGTGGGCTTAATAGTCGTCTACGGACTTAAAAATAGCCTGCTTCCATATCAGATAAGAGAGGGTAGGGATGTGCTTGCAAAATTTCAGGACTTTATCCGGACACAAGGTGTTGAAACTCAATGGAAAACCTAATATTTAACCCGAATGATCTGGCGGACGTAACGAATGCTAAATATTCGGGGAATCTCCAGCGACGCTTTAAGACTGATAGGAGACAAATAGGAGACGGCAAGATATGTTAGCTTTCGATTCTTGGGGATTCACCAAAGGGGAGACCGTGAGTTAAGTTGACATCTGGAGTTGAAGGGGAATGGAAGTACAAACACATCCTTTGAGGTGAGCCGAATATTGTAATTTTATGGTTGATAGAAATTCATGATAGTTGTCACAGATATGTTAACTAATAAATTATATAGATTATATAAAGAATTGAATATAAATATTTTATATTTTAACGTAACAAGCTAATATTGCTTTTCTGCCAAACTGTCATTGTGCAAAATCATAAATCCGGTGGAAGGGTTACTGTCACTCCAGCAAGCTATTGTTTACCTGCGAAAACACAAAAAAATACCCCGTTTCTTTACAAAAACGGGGCACTTAATATTAGGGTTGTGATGTTTTAACTTGAAAGCGGCGGACCAACTGGTACAGTGATCTTTTGCTTGGTTGTTGGGTAGATATACTTCTTAGCAGTAAATTTAGAAGTAAGATACTCACCATGGTGGATATTTCCCGACATTGAGTCACCGGTTACAGTTCCGGAGAAAGTGAATGGAACATTATCGCCAAGCATCCTGGAAGAGCTTTGGAATTTAACCTGATTACCTTCTATAGTACCCACTAGGTCATTTGTAGTGAAAGTTCCCTGGTGCGATCCTTTCATGAAGTTAGCATCCTGGGTTTCAATAATAAATTTGTGAGCACTTTTCTCGTTGAAATAATCAATTGTAACATCCCAGCGGCCTTTTAAGTCCGCTCCGGGAGCAGCCATAGTATCCACAAGAGCAGGACGTTTCAAATTCAGTGCTGAGAAAATGCGATCTCCAACAATTTTATCATCACCCGGCTGCATCATCCATGCTGCCAGTGAAATAGAAGTGGTTGGTGTTGCCGGTTCTGCAGCCGCTCCGCCACGACCAGCACCACCTGCACTCATTGCAATACGTGGTTTGGTTGTAGAAAGGAAGGTTGCGATGTCCGAGCCAGTCGCGTTAAATTTATTAGGATCCCATGAAATAGTTAAGTTTGGTGTTCTGTTATCCAGGCCTTCCGGCTGGCGTATGTTAGTTGTAACACCTTCAATAGCAGATACGCGTTTTGCAATGTTCTCAAGGTAGCTTGTCCAGGTTTGTTCTTCTTTCTTATGATCACGTTTTACCCATGCTTCAACAGCAGCTAGCATTCCAATTTGCTCTTCTTTACCTACTTTGTTGTCACGTGCTGGTCCATGGTGCGGTGCACTAGCCTGCCATGCAGCCATAAGAAGATTTTTATCGCCTAATAACAAGCCCGCACTCTGAGGACCGCGTATTGCCTTTCCACCGCTATAAGCTACAACAGTTGCGCCATTTGCCAGGTGGACGTTTGGACTTAGGGTTAGAGCCTCAGCTGCCGCATCAACAAGAACAGGAACTCCCTTGGCTTTAGCTGCTGTTGCAATTGCTTTTAGAGATAAGGGACCTGTTGCGTCTGGTCTTCCAGACATCATATAGATCATGGCCGTGCGCGGGTTTATTGCTGCTTCAAGTTCTTCCTGTGTGTTGACAGTGATTACTTTAACACCGACATTACGGACCGCATGGTCATAGACGTTACGTGAACCTCTGGGGATGATCACTTCGTTTTTTTCGATACCAGTAAGATCAGGAATACGTACTAATTTTTCCGGATTTCCCCCGGTAACAGCTGCAATTGTCACTAACTTCATACCACCTGCACATCCTGATGAAACAACACCCCATTCAGCACCCGAAAGTTCAGAAAGCCTTTTGCCTACACCCATTGCAAGTTCATCAAGCTGGACATAATAATTGCCTGCATACTGCATAGCTTCTTTAGCTTCAGGAACTAAGGTAGATGCTCCGATGATAGTGAAAGTACCACGACAGTTAATTACCGGCTCAACACCTATTGACTGATAAACCTGAGCGCCAGCCTTAAGCGGGCCTTCACCTACTGATTCCCCACCCAGCATTTCAAGCAGACCAGCACCTTCAGCTGAAATTGCTGATTGAGCGCTCCCAACAACTCCGCCGGCTAATGGCAGTAGTGTCAGACCTTTAATAACGTCTCTACGTTTCATTTAATTTATTTGATTTAGGTTTTATTGAGATTTTATTTTCGCGCGTGTCTTCTCATCCGGCGAACGAGTTAACTAATTTATGGACTTGAGGAAAGAAATTATTCTAATATAAGTAGTATTAATGTTACAAGTAGGGCAGCGAACTAAAAAATTGAAAGATTTACAGAAAGCTGCCTAGATTCTCAGCCTATTTTTTTCTTGCCCCGCTGTTTCCTGGCGGCATTCTCCACCATTGCTTTAACCCTGTATTCCACAACTCGAGTGATCAGCTCAAGTGGCATTGGTTTATCAAATGAGAATTGCATAGAGGCTTTGCCACTTCTATA
>NZ_JBBJNI010000075.1:6854-10693 GCF_037719425.1 Daejeonella sp.
TCATTTCCTGTTGGGGCGGGGTATATTCCAATATGCTTTTTAAAAACCCCGTAAGAGAGCATATTTCCATGGAAAATCAGGGTGGGCATTTGGTATTTGATGGCTTCTTCTGCTCCGGGTGCAGCTTTGTTGATAATAGTACGTATCTCTTTGAGGACCTTCTGAATATCGTTTGGGAAGGTGGCAATATACTCATCCACAGTTTTTGCGGTCGTTCCTATCATTGGATGTTTTTAAAGTATTGGGCAGTGTCTGCGATCAATTCACTTCTGAGAAAACCGTTTCTCCGTGGTGTTCAATTTTTGAAATATGTACGCTATTTTTGTTGAAATTTAGCAGGGTCCAATGATCAGGGTACTTAATTAATACATCCTGGTTGATTAATTGAGCCTGTAATTCCTGCAGATTAAGCCCTCTTTCTAAGCCTCTGTTTACATAAAATATTTCATTACGTCCTTCGAGCTTTATGGTCACATCTTTCACGCCACCTTCATGTATCCCAACAACCTTGCCCTTTAAAACCATGAGATCTTCTTCCGGTAGGATCGGTACTGGCCGTATTGTCATTATGCCGAGTGCGAAAATAGCTATTACACCAGCGATGGTCCAATGAATGGTTTTTGGCTTTTTAATTTTGGGTTGATAGACAATATTCGTTTTCATACGGAACTTAAGTTTGGTGTATCTATCTCATTGAAAGGGTAATATATAGAATTTATTGTTAATTTCACTTTTTGACAAGACAAATTATTACAATGTTTTTTCAAAACACACACTATTTTTTACGCCGGCATACTGGCCGTAGTTGGGTACGATCTTGTAGCCGCTTTTAAGGTAAAGCGCTATCGCTTCAGGCTGTTTTTTGCCTGTTTCCAAAAGACATTTTTTATTACCTAGTTCCGATGCCCACTTTTCTAATTCGTTAAGCAGGGTGCTCGCAACCCCTTTTCCACGGCTTTCAGGAGAAGTGTACATGCGTTTAACTTCCATACTAGTAGGCGTCAGTTCCTTGATCGCTCCGCAACCCACCGCCGTTTTATTATCATAGGCAACAACAACATGCTTTATCATGTCGACTTTATTGAACTGAGCATAGAACGTGTGCTCGGAACCATCCCTGATTGCCAGATCAGCGTCCAGCTGTTTCACAAGTTCCCTGAAATCCTTATTTTCTGAATTAGTGCGAATAATGTTGATCATATTTAATTTAAACCAGGAGATCTTTTATGTTATTACTAGGTTTAAATCTCCGCCGCCATAGCCGGATCACTAATACTGTGTTTTCCCGTTTCCGCTCTCCCGGCAAAACGGTTTAAATAGGTGCCCGCTGATTTTATCGAGAAATCGTACCAATTACCGCTGCTGGCTAATGACCATTCCACTTTCTTACTCTTTCCCGCTTCAAGGCGAAAAGAGGACGGAACGCTGTGTCCATAGGCATTCGACGCTATACTTACATCAAGGGCAATATTATTCTTGTTTTCCACTCTGACAGAAATTGATCCTCGTTTGTAATTATAGCTCAGCGAAATCTGAGGCTGCGGCGATTGGATATTACCCGTGAACTTCTGAAAATAACCATTAGGGCCATAGATCTCAAGATCATAAGCACCTTTATTCTCTGCCACTTCCCATTCGTCTGCCAGCGACTTGTCCGCTTCTACAGTATAGCGCCTGGGTATCCGGTCGAGATATAAAAGGTCGTACACATGATATACAGCCCCTGCTGCCCCTTTGTTCTCAAAAGAGATCCTGACTTTATTCTCTGCTTTTAGCTCTTCAAAGTTTGCCTGAAGCCGGTAAGGAAGTGCTCTTGAAAAGCGAGTGCCTTTTTCCTGATACAGTGCGGAAGGGGCGACAGGAGCCTCGGCTCTTGGTAATAACTTTGATGCCGCGTCTAAAGATGAGTGGTTTGATGTAGGCGGCATTTGTGGAAAAGCCGGATCATTTGGCCTTAGAAAATCAAATGCAGATGTCAAATCGCTGCTTACCGCGCGGTGCCAGGGGCTTATAGCCGGGATAACGACCCCAAAACGCTTCTCTATGAATTGTCCCACGGAAGTATGGTCGGCTACTTGAGAATCGACCCACCCACCCTTGCTCCATGGTGAAATGATATACATTGGTACGCGCGGACCCATTCCCCATGGTCTGATATTGCCGGTAATAGTGTCTCTCTTATCCTGGTATGTGCGTGTCTTTGCCCTGTCAGCTGCATTGGGTGAATCCGCATGGAAAAGGTTAGGAAATGCAGAAGTTCCCTTATCATTATTAAAATACATTCCTGCCAGATCAATCGTTGATTTACCTGCAAGCGTGTTATCCAGATTGTAGGAGGGTACCGCTGGTGCCGGGATGTGATCGAATAGGCCATCGTTCTCATCAAAAGTCAGGAAAAAGGCAGTTTTGCTCCACACGTCTGGATTAGCAGTAATAGCTGCGAGTACCTCATGAGTAAAATCAGCGCCACGGTAAGGGCTTGAAGGTGCACCCGGATGTTCTGAATCCATTTGCGCAGGCAGTACCCAGCTCACTTGCGGAAGAGTATTATTCTTCACCTGTTCTTCAAGATCTTTTATTGTCCAGTGCCGCATGCCATTCTCGTAAATTGGAGATCCTGGTTTCGCATTTCTAAAGCTCTCGAAAGCCAGAGCGCCGTGCATTGCACCCGACCAGTTATCATTAGGGTTCTGGTAAATACGCCAGCTTATACCTGCCTTTTCCAGAACATCGGGTATGGTCGGCCAGTTGAATGCGTTGCCGCGATAAGTATAACCCGGATCAGGCATTTTGCCCCGAATCCAGCAACGCAGATTTACAGGTTCAGAGTCCTGATCTGTGCAATTAATTCCCTGCGCCCTTTTTTCAGGATTGAAGTGAGAGCCAGAGAAAAATGCTATCCGGTTTGGATCTGTACCTGTTGCCACTGAACAGTGGTATGCATCACTGATAGTGAAGGACTCGGCAAGTGTATATTGAAAAGGAATTTCTTCCCTCGTATAATAGGCCATGGAATAAGGTGTCTTGAACATTGGCCAGAAGCCGTATTTCCCCTGATTCCATGCTGCCTGCATGTCCGGAAAGTCATGAGGCGTTCCGTTGATCAATGCGGCATTAGAAGTTTTTTTATTCGCGCGATAAGGAGGTACGATTTTCTTGCCATCCGACTGAAAGAAAACTCGTTTTCCGCTTTCTAATGGGATAGGGAAGCGGTCTCCAAAACCCCTTACACCACGCATTGTTCCAAAATAATGATCAAATGATCGATTTTCCTGCATCAGGATCACGATGTGCTCTACATCACGTATTGACCGCGTTGCATTATTCGCTTCGACAGCGAGCGCATCCTTAAGCCATGATGACCATATCGCCGCAGCTGCTGTTGCTCCCGCAGACAGCTTAATGAATTTTCTTCTGTTTACCTTTGACATATTATTTCTTATCCATGCTCCATCCAACAGCGCTTATTCCATTCAGATCCCATACAATCCTGCCGTTTCTCACGGTCATTTCAGTTTCGAATTTCTTATCTCCCTCTAGTTTGTACCCGGCAGCATCTATGAAACCGAATTTACCATTGTTTACTCTTAATACAGCGATATCAGCGATTGCACCCTCGGTCAAGTTACCAAGATCCGGACGCCTGATTGCTTCTGCTGCTCCGGAAGTTGCCCGCTTAAGTATTTCTTCCTTCGTCATTCCCATATTCAGGTATTTGGACATCAGGTTCAGCATATCTTTCATCCCGGAATTCACACTGTTGTGATGCATGTCTGTTCCGAAAGTGTTCGGTAACAAGCCTTGCTTTACAGAAGGAACCGCCTGATTGAACCAGAAAC
>NZ_JBBJNI010000075.1:10703-19329 GCF_037719425.1 Daejeonella sp.
ACCTACGCCTCCATGTCCTACATCAAACAAAATCCCTCTTTTTTGGGCTGCCAGAACAAAAGGCCTGACATTGCCCTTTTCATCCACAACCGGCATTCGTTCCGAAACATTCTCATAGGCGTGGGTAATAATATCACCCGGCTTCATATGATTCAATTGATCTTCAAGGGAAAACTCCGTAATGTGACATTCGACAAAAAGGGGACGGTTATTTGCTGCTGCCAGGTTAGATGCAGCGGTAAAAGGCGCCCATGATTTCCCTGAATAGTGGCCGATCTTGACACCAGCAATTATATCAGGATATTTTTTAATTAATTCATCAGCTTTCTGCAGATCCATATCCATTGTGTCCTGTTCCGCCTTGCCTCCTATCATACCCGGACCAAATACATTAAGGAAGGAAAGTACACGCGTCCGCGACCGCTCAATAACCTGCTCTTTAAAAGCAGGAAAGCTTTTATAGCCTGAAGTTCCGGCATCCACAACGGTGGTAATCCCGGCACGGAAAGTAAAATCGTCAGGCTTAACGCTCGAAGACCCGTTTGCGAAACCTACTGCAGGGCCTGTAAATACGTGGGTATGGATATCGATCAGGCCCGGGCTCACTATCATGCCACTCACATCTACTACTTTTTTGGCAGAGCTTGCTGGAATATCAGCAGCAACTTTAAATATCTTCCCATTGCTTATCGCGACATCCATTTTCGCATTCAGTTTATTTTTTGAATCGATCACCTGACCGCCTTTAAGCAGCAGGTCGACATCTTGTGCGTTCAAGAAAACCGGACTTAGTAAATAGCAGATCGCCGTCAGAAAAATGGAGGTTTTTTTATAGCGTCTCATGATAGGATCGTTTATTAAATTTATGTTTTTAAAAGCATATTACCTGTCTGAGTTCATGCATCAACTCTTACTGGGCAGGCATTGACGAGGCACTTATCGCGTTCAGATCCCAAACAATGCTACCCCTGCGGATAGTCAGTTCGGCCTCTAGCTTTTGCTTTCCTTTAATCGCAATTCCATTCGAATCTGAAAATCCAAAATCACCGGTTTTAAGATTGAATACTGCAATATCTGCTTCCGAACCTTCACTCAGGTTACCCAGCTCGCTTCTTTTGATAACGTTTGCTGGTTTCCATGTTGATGCAGCAATTACATCCTGCAAAGACATACCTATATTCAGAAACTTAGAAGCAAGATTCGCCATATCCTTGAAACCGCCATTCATACTTCCGGTGTGAAGATCTGAGCTCAATACATCCGGAGCGAAGCCCTGCTGCATTGCTGGGATTGCCTGGCTCCACATAAAGCTTCCGCCGCCATGGCCTACATCAAAAATGATCCCGCGTTTGCGTGCTTCGAATACAAAGGGTTTTACTTTTTTTGTTTTCATGTCTACAATAGCCTGTTTGTGCTCAAGCATTTTGCCCTCCGCACTGAATTCGCGATCGTAACGATACATATGAGTGAAAATATCGCCCGGCCGAAGATGCTTCATGAAAAGGTCCTCTATAGGAAGGGGAGGATTAGCTTTGCCAAAGTCAACCATAACCGGAATATTTGCGATGGTACCTGCTTCAACTGCTTTGTCCGCAGGAGCCCAGTCGTGGCCAATGTAATGTGCGATCTTCACACCTACAATGAGGCTTTTATATTTATTCGCCATGCTTGAAGTAAGCTTTGCATCCATATCAGCCGTATTCTGTTCATACGCAACCAGGTCACGCATGCCCTCACCAACAATATTTATAAATGAGAGAACACGTGTTTGAGATACATCAATGACGTTCTTTTTGAAAACGTCAAAATTTCTCCAGCCTGCGCCCCCTGCGTCAACAATAGTTGTAACACCTGTACGGAACGTAAAACCATCGGGAGGGAGTGCAGCCAGTCCGTTGCTCAAATAATGATCTGCCTTCGTTCCATGAAAAACATGTCCGTGTATATCAATTAAGCCGGGGGTTACATAGAGGCCAGTGACATTAACCGTTTTCCTTGCCGTGTTTGCAGGAATGTCTGCAGCAACTTTAGCGATCTTTCCGGCGACGATTGCAACATCCATCTTTGCATCGATCTTGTTTTTAGGGTCTATAACGTGCCCGCCTTTTAGTAAGAGGTCGATTTCCTGGGCTTGTGTCCATGAAATTCCGACCAATAAGAGCACGGCAGTGGTGAAGAATATCTTGTTAGGATTTTTGTAATAGTTTAGTTGCATATCATATTAATATCTCCTAATATAATTAAGAATAATCAGCGTAAAGAGATACTTGCAGAATTGTTACTGGTGATTTTGTCTCTACCTTGCAACCATCATCGTTCTGACTTGCTGTAGATCCTGATTCTGAAATCTAGCATAGTAAAGTCCCGGAACATAGCCCGGATTATCGAAATTGAAGGAGAAATCACCAGCTTGGGTAACCTGGTCTATTGCGGTTCCCATCAATCGGCCCTGAATATCAAAGATCTGTATAAGTACATGGCCACCTTTTGATTTATAGGCTATTTTAGTGGAAGACTGGAATGGGTTAGGATAATTAGAAATGAGAACTCCTTCGTTTGCAGCATTGAGGTTGGTGATCGAACTGGAATTACATCCTGCTCTATTGCTGATAATAGGCAGACTTTGAAAGTTTTGGAGCAAAGTAGCTTCCAAGGTGGTCGAAGATACGCAAAACCACTTTTCAAGTATTGATGCATAGATCGAACGGAAATCATACTGCATGGGAATGTTATCATTACCAGTTACGGTTCCCGGTATTGTCGGGTTCTTGCCAAGAACCCCATTTTCCACGTAATCTCCAAACATAAATAACGGTGCGGCAGCTCCATGGTCTGTACCTGTGCTTGCATTTGATTGGATCCGTCTGCCAAACTCGGAAAAGGTCATGCCGACTACCCGTTTGGAAGCGTTTTGAAGCTTAAGGTCGTCCATAAAAGCTTTAATCGCATCACTTACTTTCATTAACAGGTTAGCATGAGCCCCGGTTTCTGTAGCACCGGAATTGACTTGTCCGGAATGGGTATCGAATCCACCTATATTAACCATGTAGATCCGGGTTTTTAAGCCTCCGGAGATAAGCCGCGACACAATTTTTAGTTGATCAGCAAGGGAATTTCCTGTGGGGTAAGTTCCCTGAACTGTGACTTTTGATGCGGCAGCTTTGATCACCGCCGCATATTGCTGAGTTTGTTGAGAAATCTGTCTTACATAAGTTAGTTCTTTTCCCGCATTGGTGTTTGGAGCAGGGGTCTGAAGACCGTTGATCAGGTTATAAAAATTAAGCGGATCCGTGATAGCCATTCCCATACCTACCCCAGGCCCTTGAAAAGCCGGTGACACAAAAGACCCTATCTGTATCGCGAGTGGATCTGGCATATTTGTCGTTGGATAACCTGTGGGAAATCCTTTATATTCCTGATCCAAGTACCGTCCTGTCCAGCCCGAATTTATTACCTGGTTTGAATTAGATGCGGTAAGCCAGATATCAGTTGCCCTAAAATGGCTGAAGCTGGGCTGTGGGTAACCTACTGACTGAATGACATTTAATTTACCTTCTTTATATAATTCAGCCAATCCCTTCATCGAAGGATGAATACCTGTGTTATAATTTCCAAGTTGAATAACTTTATTTTCGGGCAAAATAATATTAGAGCGTGCCTTCACGAGGTTGGAGTATTGATCAAGCGGAACGATCGTATTTAGCCCGTCGTTTCCTCCATTCATTTGTATAAGCACGAGTACACGATCAGATTCTTCGCCGGCTGCAGTGAGCGCCGATATTAACGGGGAAGCCCCGAACGCCTTAAAGGTCATTCCATTAATAAGGGAAGGTAATACAACCCCGGCCGGAATAGCTTTTGTCAGAAAATCTCTTCTTTTCATGCCAGCTGATATTCTGCAAGGTTCATCATGTACTTGAACATGGCTACCAAACGTGTGTTTACTATGTTTTTCTTTGCAACATTTGTAGGGTCGGTTTTATGGTCGGTCCATGCGGTCGTCCAGTAATAATCCAATACCTGATTGCTTAATAATATACTCTTTAAAAATGTGCGCGTAGCTGTTGAGACGTCAATCCTGTATAATTGATCCAGGGCTTCATCAATCAATGCATTTGGATCTCCGGGATTAGCAAATTTTGACGTATATGCTATTGGATCAATCACTATCTTTTGATTGTTTCGAGTGTAGCCCGATGAAATAAACCGGTCAGTAAATACATTTCTTTTGGCTATCGTATCTGAATTGATCCAGAGTTCATAAAATTGAGGCTCCTGATAATATGCCGGCCAACCCGCCACATTAGGTGGATCTCCAACATCCTGTTGAAATGCTGCTGCCTGGCTCTTAATGTAAGCCCACATGTAATATTGATTTATATAATCCCCTTTGATAGGGAAAGAGATCTCGAACTCCCTGCATAAGCCAACTGTGAATTCCAAGGGACTTTTGATCATACATCCCCGGTTTTGGTTTAAAAAGAAATGTTCACTGCTAAACATAGCTTGTAAAACGGGCTTAATTTCGTAATTGCTTGCTCTGAAAAGTTCAGCAAGTGGTGCGATGAACGTGCTTTCTATAGTGGGTGTGATATCGTAATAAATAAAAAACCGGTAAAGCCTCCGACAGATATATAAACTCACTTCGTTTTGCAGGAATATCATATTAAGCATGTCATCCAGCTCTTTCGCCCCATTTAGGCCTGTTTGACCTTTGATAATGGTATTGTTATAAAAAGACGAAAATTGTTTGTCGGTTATATCATGTCTTGTCGCATCAAAAGTCGATGTAATATTAATAGCATCAAGCCGATAACCGGTTAAAACCTTAGCAGCCGCTTTTACATCCGATTCAGTGTATTTGGACCCAGGGCCTTTGCCCAAAGTGAAAAGCTCTTGAAGCTCTCGCGCATAATTTTCATCGGGCGCGGTTTTAGTGTTTAAATATCCGTTCAGATATCTGAGCATTCCCGGATCTATACTGACTTGCTTAACTAATTCGCGAAAATTGCCGTAACAGTAGGTTCTGAGCAGTGCGTTCGTCTTGTATGAATACCTGGCATCTCCTACATCTGTCGTTTCTGTCGCAAAGTGATTGTGCCAGAAAAGTACCATCTTTTCGCGTAAAGTCGGTGCCTGTTCGAGCATCATGCCTGTCCACCAGGATGTGAAGGACCCTACACGCCTCGAGTTTATCGTTCCGTTTTCATAAGGCGCACTAATCCATGGTTGCCCATCAGGGACTGTTAGATCTGATAAGGTAGCGTCGTTATAGTTATTAACCGGGGGGCTCACTGCCATTTCGTTGCCCAAAAGACTATTGAGGACTTCAGTCAGCGTTTTGCCTGAATAGATTGCGATATCTATTCTTTTCACACCAAATAACGACCGTTTCAATAAATGAATCAACTCGTTTTTTCCAAATGTCCCCGTATATGGTTTTACTGGCATGCGGTTAAAGAATAAAAGAGGGTTGCAGAAGGTTGTTAAATATCACCCACAAATACAATATACAAACTTTTGAACAATTATTCTATTGTTTATATAATATTTTTTAATTATTGGAGTTGAACAGGGTAGGATCCCAGCCTTAATGAACAAGATAGATATATTTCGATAGTTATCATTGTTACATTTCATTTCTTAATTTTTTAACTATTTTAGAAACATCAAAACCTGATTTATGCCGAATTATAAACTTCAAATTAATGGTAAAACACTACAGGCTAATGTTGAAGCCGATACCCCACTTTTGTGGGTTCTTCGGGATCATCTTGGATTGGTTGGAACCAAATACGGATGTGGTATCGCCCAATGCGGTGCGTGTACAGTCCATGTGAATGGCGTTGCAACCCCCTCATGTGTTTACCCTGTATCAGCAGTCGGCAATTCACCTGTGATCACTATTGAAGGCTTATCTGAGAAAGGGGACCATCCACTTCAACTGGCGTGGGATGAAGTTGATGTCGCTCAATGCGGATATTGCCAGGCTGGCCAGATAATGACTGCAGCCGCATTATTGAAGAAAAACCCGAAACCCTCGGATGAGGAGATCGCGAGCACCATGCACAGAAATATTTGCCGTTGCGGGGCTTATCATCGCATACGCGAAGCAGTTAAATTAGCAAGTACTAAAGCCTGATCTCATGGAAAATATAAAGAACAGCAGGCGCGATTTTTTAAAAATGACTGCTATGACCAGCGGTGGGCTGGTGCTTGGATTTAACTGGTTCAATGTAGAAGCTGCTCCTGTAATTGTTCCGGGCTCAGCAATAGCAGCCGGAAATATTGGGTTCAATAGCTATTTATCTATAGCAGCTGATGGTATAGTTACGATCATGTCGCCGAATCCTGAACTTGGCCAAAATATAATGACCTCTTTTCCAATGGTTGTAGCTGAGGAATTAGAAGCGGATTGGACTAAGGTTCGAGTTTTGCAGGCAAACCTGGATAACAAATTTCAACGGCAATTAACCGGCGGAAGCGGGGCGGTTCCGCACTCCTGGAAACTGTTAAGAACGGCGGGCGCAACCGCGAAAGCTATGCTTATTCAGGCTGCGGCTCAGCAATGGGGTGTTCCTGCGGCTGAATGTTCTGCTGCAATGGGTATAGTGAGCCACGTTTCATCAGGTAAAAAGCTAGGATATGGCCCCCTTGCGGAGGCTGCCTCCAAAGTGCCTGTGCCAACTGATATTAAACTAAAGGACAGGAAAGATTTCAAGATCATCGGAACGCTTGTTCGAAATGTAGAGAACAAGAAGATCGTTACTGGAAAGCCGCTTTTTGGCATGGATGTTTATCGTGAAGGAATGCTTTTCGCGATGGTACAGCGTCCTCAATCATTTGGGATGAAACTGAAATCTGTAGATTCCGCTGCGGCCAAAGCTATGCCGGGGATAGTAGATGTGGTTAGCTTCAAAAATAATGTAGCTGTGGTAGGAAAGTCTACCTGGCAGGTAATGAAAGCAAGAAAGCTTTTAAAGGTAGAGTATGAAAAAGACGGCGCGATAGAAAGTACCGATGATCATAACAAGCTGTTTGTGTCCCTAATGGATACGGGTACTGCAACTGTTCGACGCAAAGATGGTGATGTGGATACAGCTTTCAAAAACGCGGCTAAGATTGTAAAAGGAGAGTATCAATGTCCATTCCTTTCGCACAGCCCCATGGAGCCAATGAACTTTTTTGCGCATGTTCGCCCTGATGGGATCGAGCTGATTGGCCCCACACAGACTCCGGCAAATGCCAGAGCGCAGGTGTCGAAATTATTGAACATTCCCGAAGACAAGATCACACTGCAGCTAACTCGTTTGGGAGGTGGTTTCGGCAGAAGGCTGCAAAATGATTATGCATTGGAAGCAGCAGAAGTTTCCAGCTTGTTGAAAGCACCAATTAAATTGATATGGAGCAAAGAAGATGATTTGACAGGTGGTGTATACCGTCCTGCTGTACGTTATCGTTTTGAAGCAGCATTAGATGCTTCTGGGAATATGATCGGATATAAATTAAGAGGTGTTGGAATAAACTCAGGTAATTCAACCCGTGAAAATAATTTCCCATCCGGCGCTGTCGATAATCTATTGATAGACTCTGTCGAACATAAATCGCCAATAACAACCGGAGCATGGCGTGCACCGATAACTAATTTCTTAGCATACGCTGAACAATCATTCCTTGATGAGGTAGCTGAGGCTGCTGGTAAGGACCCTGTAGCATTCAGGCTTGAGCTTTTAGAAAAAGCTAAAGCTAAACCGGTAGGGGACCTCCGTTACGATATAAACCGGATGATAGGTGTTATTAAACTCGCTGCAGAAAAATCTTCATGGGGTAAGAAGAAAAATGTATCTCAGGGTTTCAGCGTGTATTTTTCCCACGCTTCCTATGTGGCGCAGGTAGCTGAAGTAGAGATGCAAAGCGGCATGCCTGTGGTAAAGAAAATATTTGCTATTGCGGACTGCGGTCAAGTAGTTAATTTGGGCGGTGCGCGGCAGCAGGTAATGGGTGGTGTGGTAGATGGACTTGGGCACGCGATGTATAGTAAGCTCAGTTTTAAAGACGGTGCCACTGAACAGAAGAACTATAATACCTACAGGTTGATCAGAATGAAAGAAATACCGGAAATCGAAACTCACTTTGTTGATAACGGGATCGATCCAACCGGCTTGGGTGAGCCTGCGCTTCCTCCAACCGGTGGAGCCGTAGCAAATGCTATTTTTAAAGCAACAGGTAAGCGCTTAAGGAGTCAGCCGTTTACCGATCAGGATGTTTTCAAAGCGATCAGTTAAGCACTGATTGCTGATAGCTAACTAAAAGCCGGCTGAATTTATCAGGCCGGTTTTTTATTGCTTAAACGATAATGTGGGATGTGTTGACTCTTTCGGTTTCACGCTCCGGATATGGTACCTTACAAGTTACTAGTGTTAACAGACAGCCCATTTCTTTTTACGGCACGATTACATCTAATCGGGAAAATGCTAATTAACAACAAGGGATTTTGTAACTTTGGGCGTACTAAAATCTATGAAATATGAAATGTCCAAATTGCCAAACAACGCTACTTATTACTGATAAACAAGGAATAGAGATCGATTATTGCCCGGACTGCCGGGGTATCTGGCTTGACAGG
>NZ_JBBJNI010000219.1:0-4722 GCF_037719425.1 Daejeonella sp.
ATTTCTATTCATCGTTGACCTTGTTTTTTGTCAACCTATGTCAGGACAAGTCAGTGATCCTTTGCGCCCTTTGCGGTTAAAAAAATAAAAATTTTAACCTCGCATACGAAGTATGCTCAAAACCCATAAGAAACCCCAAACCTAAACTCATTGGCAACAGCTTTGGGTTGTAATTGAGGGCGGATGATTCCGGCCTGCTTGAGGTAAGACGCATTGAGCCTCAATTGGTTGATGAGCTCATATTTAATTTCGACTAACATTTGTTTTTGTGTGGTGATTGCTCCTGACAGGAAGCTGGGCTGGGGTTCTGCATAATATTGATCTTCCAGGCTTCCTTTCCGTCCCTTCCTTGTATAGTTAAGCTGAATCGAAGTTATCAGGCGGGGTAGGGGATTATATCTCACCCAGGCAGTCAGCCGGTCGGCATTCTCTCCTATCCAATCGCCAAGATTATAATTTTGATTAGTATAGGTCTGCGCAGGAATGAGGTTTTGATACACAAAAGGGTTAATGCGGGTATACTCCATCCCCAGTGTCAGGTAAGGAAACACAACATCAGTCACCGAAGCTCCAAGATTAAATCCGATCTGGTTCCTGCTTTTAGCTTTGTTAAAGATCTCCGAGAGGCGAATCTCATCAATAAAAAGAGTACCATACACATGACTCTTTGGAATATGGTTACGTGAACTGGCCTGGAGAAAGAACTGACCGTTGGACCCTGAATTGATCTTGTACCTGCTTGCATACTGGTCGTAAGCTTTAAAGAACATGACCGGGATCAGGTAGCCTGCGTCGATGCGGTCGCTATAAACCATAGATTCTCCAATGCTCAAGCCGAGTCCTTTGACCGGAAAAAAATTGAAACTGTGTGTAGCCATGAATTTCGGTACGTACAACTCCCGTTCAGATCCATAGATCGAATTCCCCTTTGCATAGGTTCGATTGGAATCAATGATTGCTGACTGTAACCAGGAGTGGGCGTAATGGAAGCGAAACCACTTTAACGGCTGGTAATCAAGGCGTATAAAAGGATAGGCCGGAGCCTTGTCTGACAGGACGACTCTGCCATTCTCACCATATCCGAACTGCAGCTGGTCGTTTCCAATGCTTACTGATCCATTGCTCCAGCTGTAAGTCAGGTTGCCCCGAAGCTCTGTATAGTTAAGGGTTTTGGCATCAGGGTTTACATTGCTGGTTCGGACTATTCCGGTTTCATTGGTAAACTGCTTCACGGTATCAATTCCGGTCCCGTTTTCTGTTATATCAGTGAAATAGGCCTGGAAGGAAATGTTTTTCCCGGCATGGCCCCAGAAACGGATTCCTGTGCTATTCTTAAATATACTTTTATTCTTTCCCTGGATTGTTTCGAGATTTATAACCGGGTCGCCTCTAAACAGGTAATTTGGTGTATTGACAGATAAGAACCTCCAGCGCCCGAAATCATCTTTTTTTGCAAAGGAGGCACTGTCGTTAGTCCGGGGAAGAAATTCAGAGTATTCCTGCTGATAAAAATCCAGTTCCTTTTGTTCAGTCAGTGATAAGGTATGAATCGAGTCCTTAAGAAAAGCAAGATTGAGCGCAATTTCTTTTCTGCTCAGAGGGAGTATGAAATCTGTGATCTCTATATTCCCTTTTTGAGCCTGCCTTGATAGAAATTGATGGATTGAGTTTTTTGGATCTTCCCAGACTATTTGTGCAGTCGAGGTTTTTGCAGCTAAAAGCAGAATGCAGAAAGTTAAGAGCTGAAAGCTGAAAGCTGAAAGCGGAAAGCGGAAAGCTGAAAATCTTTTACGAATGACGTTTCTTTTATTAATATGCATCCTGATCTCCTTTAATCGTATTAATAATTGTCTGCAGCACTATCTGGCAATCCATCCAAAAAGTCCAGCTGTGGATATAATAAAGGTCGTAATTTACCCGGCGCTGCATGGAGCCGGGAGCGGTTGTTTCGCCACGACAGCCATTCACCTGTGCCCAGCCAGTTATGCCCGGTTTGACAAGGTGGCGGAGCATGTAGCGGTCCACGTGCTGGATTGAGGATATATTAAGTGGTGTTACGTGCGGGCGAGGGCCAACAACAGACATGTTTCCCAAAAGTACATTCCAGAACTGTGGAAATTCATCGATGTTCCATTCCCGAAGGAACCGGCCCAGAGGTGTTACGCGGTTGTCATTTTTGGTAGCTTGCATAAATCCGCCTTTGTCATCAGTTTCAGGGCTTCCATAATACATGGTCCTGAACTTATAGCAAACGATCATTTTATTATTCAAACCCCATCTTTCCTGTTTAAAAAATACCGGCCCTCGTGATGATATCTTAATCAGCAGTGCGACCAAAGGCATGAACCACCAGCCAATCAGAATGAAAAATGACAAAGAAAAACTTATATCAAAGGCTTTCTTAAGTAATTTATTTGCCCATCTATCCTGGGGAAGGGACCGTAAATTGATTACAGGAAGTAAGCCGATCGTATTTATGCTGATATTACTCGCTGCGTATAAATATAAATCCGGTATCATTCTTAGCCTGGTCGCATGGAAATCGCAAACTTCAATAGTCGAACTGATCTGCTGATGTTTAGAATTTGGCAGTGCAATGATCACCTCTGCGACTTCCGTATTCTCCAGAATTTTACTTAGATCTTCTATCCTTCCTAAATAAGGGCAGCCATTCATCTTGGTCCGATCATCATCTAAGAAGCCAATACACTTATAGCCATAGTAGGTGTGCAGGTTAATGGTGTCGTAAAAATCCTTGGCAGCCGGAGTAGAGCCTATTAATATGATCTGCTCCTGCAGCCTTCCGCTATAGAAAACAAAATGGAGGTATTTTCTAAGGATATACTTGAATGGAATGATTAATATGAACAGGGAGGCGAAATATATCCCCAGAAAATAATTGTTCAGTAGGATCGTATTCCGGAAAAAGAACAGAAAAGAGGTGAGTAAGATAGCAAACAGAATAATTGTTACGAGCACATAAATGATCTCTTCCGCAAATTTGCTCGAGCGCAGATCTGTATAAAGACGTGAAACCTGGGCGGCAGTGTACCAGGAGATTATAGATATGAGAAGAAACGTTAGCGGTCGCTCGCCGCTAATGACATGCATGTACGAATAATGGTCAGCCAGCCAGAAAGCAATTATTAACAGCGGTGTGTCAATCAGGTATCTAACGCTTTTGTATAAAAAATATGGCCGCGTCATAGAGAGCTATTCTCCTTTTTTTTATTGGTAAGATCGTACATCACAGACCGGTACGAGTCTGTAATCGCGTCCCAATTGTACTTATCGGTCAGGCCTTTTGCCACTTTATCTTTTAAGGATTTTACAAATGTGGGGTTGGACTCCAGTTTATTCATCATTTCTATCGCAGAGTGTGTGCTTTCCTCAAAGAATACGCCAAATTCGCCGTTATTAAGCATTTCACGATTAAATGTTGTATCGAGTGCAAGTATAGCACAATTATTAGACATGGCTTTTAACATGGCTGGGTTTGTTCCCCCATACTTATGACCATGTATGTACACAAAACAGTTCTGGTATAGTGCCATCAGCTCGCTGCTATCTTTTACATATCCTACAAAATGGATATTAGGCGCTTCATATTTCTTGAGGTCTTCGGCATATTTATCGCGGTAAGGAACATCGCCAACAATAATTAATTTCTTGCTTGATTTTGCCTCTGAAAATGCCTTCACAATAAGATCTGCATTATTGTCAGGGATCAGCCGGCCAACGATGAGGTAATATTCCTCAGGCTGCAGGTTAAACCGATTTAAAAGCGATTGATCCGACACTTTAAAAGCCGGTGCGCCATAGGCGATAACCTTTGAATCTGTATTAAATTCTTCTAAATATACCTGGTGCATAGCTTCAGCATCCGTAATAATTACATCATAAAGCTTTGTAGCCAGCCTTGCCGCAAATTTGAAATACTTTCCCCCTAAACCCCGCCATTTGGGCCTCAGCCACTCGAGGCCATCGACATTTATCATTGTTTTTTTTCCTGCTAATTTAGGGATCCATCCCATCGGGCCGGCTGCCAAATTAACTACGAGTATTATGTCGACATTGCTGCAGGAAGCATGAACAATCGATAAAAAAGAATGTACGATTTGATTTAAAGACTTGGTTTGAACTGTGGGTATATAATGAAGACAGATTCCATTCACTTTCCCCGGCTTCTCTTTAAAAAGGTCCCGCTGGCAATAAATATGGACTTTTACTCCCTTTTTAACGAGACGTTCGCTTAGCTCTTTTACAAAGGTTTCAAAACCACCATAAACATAAGGGTAACCCCTTGTACCAATAATGGCTACTTTCATCTGTGTCAGCACGGTTTTTTGCGCAGACAAAAGTATCAAATAATTTTTATTAGTGATAACGACGATTCCGGCCTTGAGCTTGCCTACCGGCAGGCAGGCCGGAATCTCCATGCTCCCCAACGGCCTGTCATGGCGGGCTTGACCCGCCACCTCAGTTTACCTCCGCGCCTTAATCTATTGATATTGGGCTTGACCTGCCGCCTTTCGTATTTTAAATCTAATACAATGCATAATTATGATCCGGCTTTCGGAACGGCAAACTGGGATTAATAATAAGGAGATTCCGACATTCTTCTGAATGACAATTTGCGAAAGGAATTATGGGAGGTTCTGGCTTTCGCCCAATGTCATTAAGTTAAGCTTATACCACTAACATTTATACGTCATATTTAGG
>NZ_JBBJNI010000076.1:0-18919 GCF_037719425.1 Daejeonella sp.
GCCGGCTTGAATACTATGATGCGAAGCTTCTAACAACCATAGTGCTGCGTTCATCTGAGATCCTTAAAACCGCAATCTCAGATGAAGGTGCTTTCGAAATTGCAAGACGAAGCCGCGGCACACCGCGGATAGCTAACGCGTTATTACGAAGAACACGGGATTTTGCCCAAATCAAGGGTAATGGTAGCATAGATACAGAGATTGCAAAATATGCGCTTAACGCACTTAACGTGGACGAGCATGGACTGGATGAGATGGATAATAAGATCCTTGTCACGATAATTGATAAATTTAAAGGCGGGCCTGTAGGTTTAAAAACCATAGCTACGGCTGTAGGTGAAGAAGAAGGGACTATAGAAGAAGTTTACGAACCTTTCCTGATCCAGGAGGGTTACATTATGCGCACTTCCCGGGGACGTGAATGTACGGAAATCGCCTACAAACACCTTGGCAGAATCAAGTCAGGTGGGAATACTTTATTTTAACGCCCTATATTAGAAAATTTGGAAATTAGATAATTAGCAAATGGCCTTCAAGAGTTTCATCTTGAAGGCCATTGATATTATTGCTCATTTGCTGATTTACTCATTTGCTAATTTCCTAATTAGTATAGCGTAAACTCTACCCTTCTGTTATTCTGGCGACCAGAAGCAGTATTGTTGGTAGATATTGGCTGGCTCTCACCGTATCCGGTTGCTTCAATCCTTGATGGATTAGCTCCCTGGCTTACCAGATATGATTTAACTGATTCTGCACGGTCTTTAGATAATTTCAAGTTAGCCGCATCACTTCCTACATTATCTGTATGACCTGCTAGTTTAAGACTGAAATCCTTAGATTTTAGAAGATCTGCAACCCTGTTTAAGCTTGGAAATGAAGACGGGCGAATGGTTGCTTTTCCAAAGTCAAACTCCAGGTTTTTAATTGCTTCAGCTACTACTCTCCTGTCTTCTTCTGTCACTATAACTCGTACCGGGTTAACTGTTGTGTTTGTTACCTGGATAGGGCAACCTGCGCCATCAACCTGAGTTCCGGTTGGTGTATTAGGACATTTATCAAAATAATCAGACACACCGTCACCATCAGAGTCCATTTTAAAACGCGCCCAATCCGTGGCCATTTGAGCTAACTGTGCTGCATTTCTCCCACGTTCGGCTGCAAGCTCGGCTTGAAGGGCTGCATTACGCGCAATATAGTCAGCCTCTAAAGCTGCAACCGGGTTATACCTTGACAGCGCAGGTTTAGATTTTCCACCCAGAAGAAACTCGAGGCCTATGTGGGAGTAAGAGAATTTGTCGGTTTGCGGACCGGAATGATAACCGTCAAGATTATCGCCATCCACAAAGTTCATTTGATAACCCAGATCGAGCATCAGATTATTAGAGATACCGAACTTTAGGCCTGCACCTACAGGAATGAATGATTCGTAAACCGTTTCGGGATTGAAACGGGTTGTTGCAGTAGCACTCGTAACATCCACATCATAGCCCATTAAACCATAACCCGCTGTTAAATAAGGCTGGATAACATTGATTCTGTTCATCCAATATATATTTGCCAGGCTCCAATACGCATTTAAGCTTCCTGAATATTTAACCAGGGTTTCGTAACTCGTATAAGGACTTTTTAGTGCTGTACCGTTTCCAAGAAGCCTGGAATTATCCGCCTTTAGCTTACCTCCAAGAAAACTCGCCTGGATCCCAACTGCCGGCCATATTTGCTTCTTAATGTATGCTCCATAACCAAGATCAGCCTTCCAGCTGGTAAAATCATTTTTACCAGCAAGAACAGTTGGAGCAAGAACGCCTGCATTGATTCCAAATGACCAGGTACTGAAGGATGAAGATGGCGAGAATACCGGCGGAACCGCTACCGGGCTTACCGTGGTTTCCTGAGCAAAGGTTTCTGATGATACGATCAGCCCTAACGCAAGTGCTGAAAGTTTTAGAAATTTTGAATTCATAGTCTAAAAGTTTGTTTGCCACGTATAACAAAAGTTATACCACAAGCAAATTTAGGTGCCAAAATTAAAATAAATTTAACCTTCCGTTAAGGATTTCACTGCAAATTAGTCTCACGCTCCCATCGTTATTTTTATATTTACAGATCAGATGATTAGCAAAAGAGAATATACTCAATTCATTAAGAGTGAGGCCCAAAGACTGGGTTTCCTTTCTTGCGGTATATCTAAAGCTGAGTTTTTAGAGAAAGAAGCCCCTCGTCTGGAGGACTGGCTAAAAAATGGTTCGCACGGCGAAATGAGCTATATGGAAAACCATTTTGATAAGCGCCTCGATCCTACTAAGCTTGTCGATGGGGCCAAATCTGTGATTTCCCTGTCTTTAAACTATTATACAGACCAGGTGCAGACAGATCCGAATGCACCGAAAATAAGCCGCTATGCTTTTGGCGAAGATTATCATTCAGTCACCAAAAATAAGCTCAGGCAGCTGATTGAAACCATTCACGAGAACATCGGAGAGGTGAATGGCCGTGCCTTTGTTGACTCGGCCCCTGTGCTGGATAAGGCCTGGGCGAGTAAATCAGGACTCGGCTGGATCGGAAAGAACTCGAACCTTATCAGCAAAAAGAGTGGCTCGTTCTTTTTCCTTGCTGAACTGATCACTGACCTCGAGCTGGAATATGATATTGCTCCAACAGAAGACCATTGCGGTACTTGCACAAGATGCATTGACGCGTGCCCAACGGAAGCCATAGTAGCACCGTATGTTGTGGATGGCAGCAAATGCATCTCCTATCTCACAATCGAATTGAAAAGCGAACTTCCTGCCGAATTTAAGGGCAAAATGGATAACTGGATGTTTGGTTGTGATATTTGCCAGGATGTCTGCCCCTGGAATAAATTCTCGGTGTTGCACACCGAACCCTCTTTCAACGCCAATCAGAACCTGCTTGGAATCAAATCCGCAGATTGGCAGGAGATAACTCAGGACACATTCAGCAGAATTTTTAAAAACTCAGCCGTAAAACGCACCAAGTTTAGCGGGTTGAAAAGGAATATTGACTTCTTACGAAGTTGAGTTGTACGTGATACGTTCTACGTTTTACGTCTTCTCCAACGTACCTAGCGATAGGAAGCCAACTTACTTCCGCAACTTTTCACCCAGAGGTTGTGGCCTTTGCAAACGTATAACGTACAACGTATAACGCTCTTTGGTCGTTTGCAACGTATTACGTAAAACGTATTACGTACAACTTTCCCGTTCGTCACATTTTTTCCCCATCCTGTCACATTTATTGGCAGCAGCGTTCCAGTCGCGGTAATATTGCTTCATAATTCAGGAAGTATTTATAATCGCTAACCTTTCATATAAGTTTGGTAAATTAAAATCTACGATCAAGAAGAATTCACGGGGTATCAAGAACGACGATGTTTCGAATAGTGCTCAATAAGACCAATAGACTATAACTACTCAATATGAAGAATTTCATAAAAAACCCTTCTGATATTAACAGAATTGAATACTGGGCTGCTACGACCATGTTCGTATTCTCCATATTCTTCCTTGTATCAGGATCAGTGAATATACACGAATGGAGATATAACAAAGACAGTTTCACCGAAGCCCAACAGCAATACACCTATTTCAACAATTACTTCCTGCCTTCCCTGGTTAGGTATATAACCTTTTATGGAAGTTATTTGCTGCTTTCTTTCTTTATCGTTCCACCGTTAAGCAGGCGAGAAAATATCACACTAAATATCCTTTTCACCTTAGTAATTTTCTATATAATTAGTGTTGTTCTGGCTGTGACTGACACCTGGCTACAGGGCTATTTTTTTAATTCATATACTGAAGATCAGCTCTATGCTAAGCTATTTCAGGAGAGCGCCATCTTTTCATTCTGGTTATTGATGATGTTCGCTTTATACAACTTCATTAAACATATTGCAGTTTACCTCCTGGGAAACTCAGATCTGATACAATCAAAGTATAGAGTAATTACCAGAGATGGCATTTATGCTTTTATAATTTGGATGATTGGCTTATTCTTGCTTTTAATCAGCCAGGTAGGGTCCGATGTAGTACTGGCCTTCGCTTCCTGTCCTCTTGCAGGTATATTTTTATACTGCTATGCCATGTATGCAATACTGCCACAACTAAGGGGTACTGCAAAGCCATTCAGAGTTTTCATGAAGAACTTCTTCTGGGTAACCTTGTTAAGTTCGTTGCCCATCCTGGCAATATTGCTTGTTCTGCTTACGAGTCACAATAAGGAAATTGCAATAATCACTGCTCTATTTAATATTGGATTTCAGTTATTATTTACCGCTCCCCTGGCCTGGTATGTTTACAAGCATCGGATTAGTGTCGATTATGAGATAAAAGGACTTCAAACTGCGCTTGGACGTTCCACTGCAGATCTAAACTTTTTACGCTCACAGATCAATCCACATTTTCTTTTCAACATTCTAAACACCCTGTATGGTACTTCGTTACAGGAAAAGGCAGAAAGGACTTCTGAGGGTATCCAGAAGCTTGGAGATATGATGCGTTTTATGCTGCATGAAAACCTGCAGGAAAAGATCTCTTTGAACAGGGAGATCGAATATCTGAATAACTATATCGCTTTACAATCGCTGCGCACGCAATCATCTCCGGATATCACTATCAGCACGGAAATTGAGGACCACGTTGGTGTGCTGCAAATTGCGCCAATGCTGCTTATTCCTTTTGTGGAAAATGCTTTTAAACATGGCATAAGCCTTAAGGAAAAATCCACTATCAGGGTCAGCCTTGTGACTAAGGACAAAACGCTGTACTTTGATATCTCTAACAGTATGCATGATAAGCCGGCCAACGATCCCGAAAAGGATAATAACGGTATAGGACTGTCAAACGTGCAGCAGAGGTTACGGTTAATGTACCCTACCCGTCATGAATTATCTATCAGAGAAAGCGGTAAAGAATTTTTCGTACACTTAACCATTCAGCTGGACTAATGCGATGAAGAAAGTACTGTTAGTGTTATTTCTGTGTGTTGTGATCAATTCCAGCAAAAAAGTATTGAACGCAGGACAGATCCTAATTTCTGAACTATCAAACTTTGAACTGGCCTTTACAACACCGGAAAATCCGTTTCGTTTAAATAGCCAAACAGTGTTTAATATCTTACTTTTACAGAATGAATGCCATTGCCCTTGACGATGAACCTTTAGCACTTGAAGTAGTGCGCAGTCACGCCTCAAAAGTGCCATTTTTAAATTTGAAGGCAGAATTTACCGATGCCTTTCAGGCGATGGAGTATCTGCAAAAAGAAAGTATTGACCTTATATTTCTGGATATTAAGATGCCGGATATTTCCGGGATTGATTTCCTGAACAGTCTCAATAAAAAGCCGATGGTAATTTTTACCACGGCCTATACAGAACATGCTGTGACCAGTTTTGAACTGGACGCTATAGACTATCTTCTCAAGCCTTTTTCGTTAAGTCGCTTTATTAAGGGATGTAATAAAGCGTACGAACTATTTCAACTGCGGAACAAGAGCGGCAAAGCCGATTACATCTTTTTAAAAACTGGCTACGAGCAGGAAAAAGTAAACTTCGCCGATATTCTATGGCTGGAAGCGGCTGGTAATTATGTCAATTTCGTTGTAAAAGGAAAAAGCCTCCTATCGCGCATGACGTTTGCCGAACTGGAAGCTATCTTACCTAAAAATAAGTTCATCAGAACGCACAGATCCTACATGGTTGCTGTAAGTAATATTGATCGGATAGAACGTCACCAGTTGCACATCCAGGGATCCACTATTCCAGTGAGCGAATCGTACATGCAGAATCTCGTCGGCCTGGATAAGAGGTAGCAATTACTGGAGTTTTAATTAATTTAGAGTATGAAATCCATACTCTTCTTTTTCCTAGCTATTAGCACAGCTGTTTCGTACGGTCAAAAACTAGAGTTGAAAAAGCGCTCAGCCAGCGCATTAAGCGGGTCTGAGTTTTCAAAAAGCATGAGAGATACTACTATTAGCCTGGCTGAAAGAGAGAGGATTATATTTGAAGAGATCCGATCGGGGAACGTTCCTGATTTCTACAGGAATCTAACGGAGATAAAGGATACCGCAGTCATAAATGGCAACTCGCATAGTATTCGGTATTTTGTACTTCCTGATTTTATAGCCATAGGATCCAACGAAGATTATTTTTATTGCCCGATGAAGCCACAGCTTGCGCAAAAGGTGGCTAACTTACTCAAATCCAGCCTTCCGACAAGGAAAATATCGGACAGGATCTATCAGAACGCCGCTGTTAAAATGGTGCCTGAGCCTATCCCTCCTTCTTCCCAAATGATCACAATCCTTGTGTTCGAGAAGCATAATACCCTTGTAAATACTCAGCGAAAGCTGTCAATCGAAGAGCATCCTTTAGGAAGCCTGGTTGCAGGAAACAAAAAAGATGTGATCATTTCCAATAAGATATACAACGACAAAGGAGTTTTGAGAGTGGTTATCTATGGCTGGCATAGACCGGACGGAAAGGCGATACAGCCTCTTTACAACGGCCACAGCACGATCCACGTGGATTATAGCCACGGCATCCGCATGGTGCAAAATAAGGTTTGGGTAGATGGGAAAAGGACTTCGGTAAAAAACGTTCTAGCTTCGGAGTCTTTAAATACGCTTCTGAGTGATGAAGGAATGATTAGTTCAGCGGTATATCCTCTGGAGTGACTAAAGTGGGCAGTGAAAATTAAAAATAGATAATTGATAACCTGTTATTAGTTAATTAGGGCATTTAAATACTGTCGGCCGTCAACTCAAGAATTATTCCCAAACTTCATCTTCAACTGCTGCAGCATATCGCTATCGACTGGCTTAGCATCCTCGGCTTTTTTAGGCGCGGCTTGAGTGGCTTGTTCTGGCTTGGCTTCATTTTGCTTTGCTAAACGCAAGGCGTCTTTTTTTGCATTCCATCTTTTCCAGATCTTTTCGAGGCAGCGTTTGGTGTAAAGCGGAAAATCCCCATTTTGCATCCAGTTATAGTAGCTAGGCTCGGCCTGGAACACGTCTTCAACTGACCTTCCTTTATGTTTGCCGAAATTGATTAATTCAACGCCTTCATCATTATAAATCATTCTGGCAGCAAAATCCACCGGTTTATTTAGGTTTGTGAATTTGTGAAGAGCTTCAATATTATTTTGGACCGGCTTGGTAATCACGCCCTTTTTATCTTCCCAATCCTGGTTTTCATATTTACCGATCTGGGCAAGGAGAACTTCATATGTAGCTTTGATATCAGCTTCGGCTGAGTGTGCATTTTCAATTACTTTCCCGCAGTAGAATTGGTAAGCCGCTCGTAAAGTACGCTGTTCCATCTGATGGAATATATTCTGGACATCTACGAAATGCCTGTTATCGATATCGAAATTTATTCCGGCCCTAAGGAACTCTTCCATAAGAACGGGAATATCAAATTTATTAGAGTTATAGCCTGCAAGGTCGCAATCATCAAGAAAACGGGCAAGCTCCTCTCCCGCCTGTTTAAAAGTTAGCTCACGGTTAACATCTTCATCATATATACCATGTATCAACGAGGATTCCAGAGGTATAGCAATACCCGGATTGATCCGCATAGTTTTCACTTGTTCTGTACCGTCAGGCATTGCTTTAAGGATAGATATTTCGACTATCCTGTCGGATGCAACATTAACACCTGTAGTCTCAAGATCAAAGAATGCAAGCGGGCGTTTTAAATTTAGTTTCATCTGTTTATATTATTGTTTTTTAACGGCCAGATGGAGCTTACCATCAGAAAAATCAACATGATGTTTCTGATGGACGGTTCATAGCGTATATTGAGCAAACATCGCAAAATCATTTATAATACGCGGAAATTAGCTTTATATTTTTTATTAAAGGGCGATCAGCCAAAAATGAAAATGCCCAGAGTGATCCCTATGATCATGATCAAATAAAGTAGTATCTCTGTTGTTGCGAACCGCTTGTATTTAGTCCAGAATGAATAATCACCGTGACGTTGGCGCATAATTAACTATAAGGTTCAAATTTACTATTTAACGGCAGTAGGCAGATGATTTAATCAGTCTTTTATACTACCGGCCCTCGAAAAATACTTGTAATACCACGGATCTTTAAGATCGCTGATGATAACGCCTTTGGAAGTTGAGGCGTGCACGAACTTATTATTATGCAGGTAAACTCCAACATGGCTAAATTTCTGTCCCTGGAAATCAAAAAATACAAGGTCACCTTCTTCGAGATCGTCTTCATATTTCCTCTTAACCGACTCCGCCATGGACTTTGCAGTTCTTGGAACCGCGCGGTTAAAGATCTCTTTTTCAAGGATGGTCGTAAAACCAGAACAATCCACCCCTTTCTTATCCATTCCACCACTGCGGTGTGGCACTCCCATCCAACTGTCTATAAAACGATACAGTTTTTCGTTGCCCAGCTCTTTCTCTCTTACATCTAATAACGAAGCATATCGCTCAGTAAGGCTCCCGGAGGTTACAGAACGGCTTTTAGATGCGTCTGTAAGGATCTTTTTGCTTTTACAGGATGAGTAAAGCAATGTCGCAAGTACTAAAAATATAAAAAGCGTTTTATTCCTCAGGTTAAAGATCATGCGTCTAAGGTCAATCTAAATGATCTTAGCTCAAACCGGATGTTATAAACATAGTGTGAATAAGTAAGTCAATTTCCGGGTGTTACAAGCGCCTCACTCCGTGTGAACAGCTAAAAGTGCGCATATCCTAAATACTCCAGATCCTCAACTGAGGTTGTAAGATTCAATTTGCCGTTAGCTAAAAGATATGTATGATCCGCTATATCAATCACATGCCTGAACATATGATCGGTAATCAAAAACCCTTTATTCGATTTCTCCTCTGTGATCAGCGCCTTCACCTGTTCAACCTGAACAGGGCTAAGATGACTGAATGGTTCATCAAGCATCACAAAAAGAGCTTTTGATGTTATTATCACATATAACTCTATGAGCCGCCTCTGTCCTCCTGATAAGTTTCCAAGCTGGGATTTAATCCCTGAGCCGAATGTCGGGAAGATCTTCTCAAAGCCTGTAACCTTTAACTTGAAATCATTAAAAACACGCTCTATTGTAAGAGAAGGTGGTATAAAGTTAAATTGGGGAACATACGCCAGCAGGTCTGATCGCCTATAAGGCTTGTTTATATACACCCCGTCGAAACGAACCGATTTTATATCTGGTCGAAGAGTGCCATAGATCGTTTGCATCAGGCACGTTTTACCCTGGCCATTCCTGCCTAGAAGGCCCGTAACCTTACCAGTCTCACACTTGATATAAATATCAGATAGTATTTTTCGATTTGAGAAACTTAGTTGTATGCCGTCTGCTTCAAGAATATGGGTCATCCTAAGGCGTAGATTAAATAGTTAACCAGGAGAAACAGGACCAGGTCGAAACCGAATGTTGATATCCACAAAGTATTTTTTGAAATCCCCAGATTCTGATAGTAGTAAAACTCCTTTTGCTTGTAATCATTGACAAAATAAAAGATAATTGCCATGACAGTGGCCTTAAACCAAAACATTAACGGGAAAAGTCTGAACTCGGTTTTTACAATAACTGCGATGCAGACTACGTTAATAATAAGACTTAAAAGCGCGAAGCTTTTATAAAAGGTAACCAGGGACCGGAGTATAATTCGCATGATAGGAGTTGCTTCTTCTAATATAGGAGTTGGTCGCAACATTGCAATACGGATAATATCTTGGCACCATTTTTCGTTATAGTATAAACGCAATAGCATATTAATGCTTTGCTTAAACAGAAGATTATGAAACGTATATTATTAGGATTTGCATTTGCTGCAATAGTTGCAGGATGCAACAATAAAGCAAATGAAGTAGCTAGTGCTAATGCAGTTCGGGATTCCATCAGGGTTGCTCACGAAACTGCGAGGCTTGACAGTTTTGAAAGAGCGGAAGAAGCTGAAAAAGCTACTGTAATAGCAGCAGCAGCCGTTGCAAAAGAAAGAGCTGCAACTAGATCAACAGCATCAAGGTCCTCAAGGTCATCAAGCTCATCAAATAGACAGGGTTACATTTCTGATAACGGCAGCGTGGTGTACACAACACCTCAGGAGGCTAAAAGAAGAGGATGGAGCTCAGCGGCAAAGGGTGCAGTTATTGGTGGAGTAGCGGGTGCTGCAACCGGAATTCTTGTTGATAAGAAAAATGGTCGTGGTGCAGCTATAGGTGGTGTTGTTGGTGCTGGTACCGGTTATGTAATCGGCCGCAGCAGAGACAGGAGAAGTGGAAGAGTCCAATAATAGGAACTCTCATGATATTAAAGCCCTCCGATTAGTCGGGGGGCTTTTTTATGGCGCATTTTTAATATTATCCGATAATTTGTGTTATTTACATCAAATAATTCCTATCAAATGAGATCCAATCGTAAAATCCTCCTTATCGTTCTATTCATCGTAATGGGTGCCGCGTTTTTTCTGCAAGCACAACAGGGTGCAAAACTTAAAAAGGAGACCTATAAAGCAAAAAAAGCGGCCTCAGTTCAAAGTGTTGCTTTAAAGGATGCATTTCCTGCGCTAAGCTTTAGCATGCCTATTGAATTCCTAAGCCCCAAAGATGGAACCAACCGTAACTTTGTTGTAGCGCAACGCGGGAAAATTCACGTTTTCGCAAATAGTCCGAATGTTAAGGAGTCCAAAGTTTTTTTGGATATAGAAAGTAAAGTTACAGCAGGCGGCGAGCGCGGCCTGCTTGGAATGGCATTTCATCCTGAATTTAAGAAGAACGGATATTTTTATTTGAACTATACGCGTAATACCTCGGGTCTTGAAACTGTAATTTCACGATTCACTGCAAGTAAGAATGATCCGAATATGGCGGATCCAGCTTCTGAGGTGATCCTCCTAACATTTAAACAGCCATACAATAACCACAACGGTGGGAAAGTTGCATTTGGTAACGACGGGTTTTTATATATCGGTGTTGGAGATGGTGGAAGCGGCGGCGATCCACAGAAAAACGGACAAAATAGAACAACTCTTCTGGGTAAGATCTTGCGAATCGATGTAAATAAAACCTCAGGGGGACTTAAGTATTCAATCCCGGCAGATAATCCATATAAGGGAAATACTCAGGGCTTCAAAGAGGAGATCTTTGCTTATGGGATCCGTAATCCCTGGAGATTTAGTTTTGACAAAACTACGGGAGACCTTTGGATGGGCGACGTCGGCCAAAACAAGATCGAAGAGATCGATATCGTTAAAAAAGGTGGAAATTATGGCTGGAATGTGATGGAGGCTGAGGATTGCTATGGATCGGGCAACTGTAATACGCAGGATTTAATCCTGCCTGTGTGGTCGTACCGCCAGGGACCTCAAACAGGTAATTCTGTGACGGGCGGACATGTTTATCGAGGCAAATCTCTAAAATCCCTTAAGGGAAAATATATCTATGGCGACTATGTTACCGGGAATATATGGGCGCTCACACCATCATCCGGAGGAAAGTACAGCAACGCCTTAGTAATTAAGCACAAAGGAATGATATCTTCTTTTGGTGAGGACGCTAACAATGAGCTGTACGTTTGTTCGTACGGCGATGGGAAGATATATAAACTGGAATAAGGGCTTAAAGCTTTAAGCTCGAAGCCTTAAGCCTTGATCACCCTCTGTATCTCATCCAGTTTCATTAATGCTTCGACAGGGGTTAATGTATTAACCTCGAGGTTATTCAGCATATCCCTGATCTTTACTAACACAGGATCGTCTATGGAAAACATTTGTAATTGGTAGGCTTGTTTCTGCACCTTTTTCATGCTTTCTTTAATATCCTCCCCCCCTGTCCTTTCCTGTTCCAGCCGTTTTAAGATCTCATTTGCCCGGCTCACAAGTTTCGCCGGCATTCCAGCCATTTTAGCTACGTGAATACCGAAACTGTGTTCACTTCCGCCAGGTACTAACTTTCGAAGGAAAATAACTTTATTGCCAACCTCCTTAACAGATACATTAAAATTCTTTATCCTGCTAAAGGAATTTGTTAATTCATTCAGCTCATGATAGTGAGTAGCAAAGAGTGTCTTAGCTTTTGCGATTGGGTGGGTATGCAGATACTCAGCGATCGACCACGCTATAGAAATTCCATCATAGGTACTGGTGCCGCGCCCGATCTCATCCATCAGAATCAGGCTTCGTTCCGATAGATTATTCAATATACTGGCAGTCTCATTCATTTCAACCATGAATGTCGACTCTCCTGATGTAATATTATCTGAGGCACCCACTCGTGTAAAGATCTTGTCTACCAAACCAATGCTGGCTTCTTTCGCGGGTACAAAGCAGCCCATCTGTGCCATCAGCACTATTAGGCCGGTTTGCCGCAGCAATGCCGATTTACCCGACATATTTGGCCCGGTGATGATAATGATCTGCTGATTTTCACTATCCAGAAACACATCATTTGTTATATATTCCTCCCCGGTGGGCAGGTTTTTTTCAATGACAGGGTGTCTTCCGCCTTTAATATCAATTACTTTACTTTCGTCGATTTCAGGCTTCACATAATAATTTTTAATAGCGAGGCCGGCAAAATTCAATAGCACGTCCAGTTGAGCAACAAGCTGCGCATTTAGCTGGATTGGTTTAATATATTCAGAGAGGGCAAACATAAGCTCACCATATAACCGGGCTTCCAGCACATGGATTTTTTCCTCGGCCCCTAAGATCTGCTCTTCATATTCCTTAAGTTCCGGAGTGATGTAGCGCTCGGCATTAACAAGAGTTTGCTTCCGGAGCCATTCAGGAGGAACCCTATCTTTATGAGTATGGGTGACCTCAAGATAATATCCAAATACGTTATTGAAAGCAACCTTTAGAGAAGGGATACCGGTTATTTCCGCTTCTCTCTTTTGGATCTCCAGCAGATAGCCCTTGCCGCCAAATGCGATTTTCCGCAGCCTGTCAAGCTCTTCGTCTACTCCATCAGCAATTACTCCTCCTTTAATCAGCATAACCGGCGGATCAGGATTAAGGTCTTTTTCTATTTTGTCACGAATTAGTGTGCAGTTGTTCAGTTGTTCTGCAATGGTTTTCAACGCATAGCTGTCGCTATTTTCGCAAAGAGTTTTAAGATTAGCAATCGCATACAAGGCTCTTTTAAGCTGCATAACTTCTCTTGGATTGGCCTTCATCAAGCCGATCTTCGATATAAGTCGTTCAAGGTCTCCTATTTGCTTCAACTCTTTCAATAGATTCTCCCTTAACTCCTCAGTGTTCACCAAATATTCAACCACATCCAGGCGCTCACGGATAGGCTTAAGCTCCTTTAGAGGCATTATTATCCAGCGACGAAGTAAGCGTGCTCCCATTGGCGAACAAGTCTTATCCAGCACGTCAACAAGGCTTACTGCATTCTCGTTAGTAGAACCAATTAGCTCCAGATTCCGGATGGTAAAGCGGTCGAGCCACATGTAGCGATCTTCTTCAATGCGGGATACAGATGATATATGCTGGAGATTTCGGTGCTCGGTTTCGTTAAGATAGTGTAGCGCAACACCCGCGGCGGTTATGGCAAGTGGAAATTTTTCTATTCCGAAGCCTTTAAGTGATTTTACCTCGAAATGCTTTAACAGGACATCTCCTGCATAATCGCCGCTATAAGCCCAGTCGTCAAGGTGATACGTGTAAAATCTGTCGCCAAACGTTTCGATAAAATCCCTTTGACGGCTTTTCTGGAATATAACCTCGCTGGGCTTGAAGCTCTGCAGTAATTTGTCGATATAAGCCGCATTACCCTGTGCTACCAGGAACTCTCCGGTAGAAATATCGATAAAAGCTATTCCAAATAAGTTTTTTTCAAAATATAGCGAAGCGAGGTAATTATTGGTGTTCTGTTGTATAATATTGTCACTATAGGATACACCAGGGGTTATTAGCTCCGTCACCCCTCTTTTAACTATAGTTTTTGTTGCTTTGGGATCTTCTAACTGGTCGCAAATTGCAACCCTCTGTCCTGCCCTGACTAATTTAGGCAGATAGATCTCAAGGGAATGATGTGGAAAGCCGGCAAGTTCTATGTGGGTTCCTGACCCATTTCCGCGCCTGGTTAAGACGATTCCAAGTATGCCGGATGCTGTAACAGCATCCGTACCGAATGTTTCATAAAAATCCCCCACCCGAAAAAGCAGCAATGCACCAGGATATTTTGCCTTGATCGCATTATACTGCAGCATTAAGGGGGTTTCTTTCTGTTCGTTCTTCTTAGACAAAGATTTAAAATTAGTCAGGGGATAAAGTTAATGGATTGCAGATGTTTTCTGAGATTTGTGGAAAAATGACCGGACGTTGGGAATTTTGAAGCGGCGAATGCCTTCGGCAAACGATTTTAACGGCACCATGCGCAGATTACCAGATGACACCGGCTATTATCCGGACTTACATTTTCCCGATCTCCAGTACAGCCCTTTTATACGATTCACCGATGGGAATACGATGTGTCCCTAATTCGATCCCGTTTCTGCCAATGGCGGTGACATGGGCGGTTCCCACCAAAAAGGAACGATGCACACGTTTGAAAAGATTCGCGGGTAGCAGATCGTTGAGGTATTTCATCGTCATGTGGGTAACGAACCTTTCATTAGCCGTGTTGATTATGACATAATCTTTTATAGACTGGGCGAAAATGATATCCTTATGCAGGATCTTGATCATCCGGCCGTTAACCTTAAAATACGCATAATCTTTTTTCGGTCCCTGTTCGATGTGCTGTTTCAGGTATTTTTCTACAGCAACCTTAAACCGATCACTGGTGACGGGCTTTAGCAAATAATCGACGGCATTAAGGTCGTAGCTTTCTGCGGCATGTTCGGGATAGGCGGTCACGAAAATAACAGCCGGCGGATCTTTTAAGGATTTGATAAAGCTGATTCCGGTTAGGCCAGGCATCTGAATGTCTAAAAAAATCAGGTCAGTTTCATGCTCATTGATGATCTCAAAAGCTTCCAAAGCATTCCTGCAAGCTTTGAGTAGCCTAAGTTCCGGATGTTCCCGGATATAATCCTGCAATACCTCCCGCGCCAGCGGCTCATCATCAACTATGATACATCGGGTCATATGAATTCAAAGTTAGGCTAAGCCGTATTTCGTAGCTATCCGGAGTTTCATCGACCTCCAGAGTGTGTTTTTCGGGATAAAGCATCTCCAGCCTTTTCCGGGCATTTTGAAGTCCGATGCCTTTCTGTGCATTGTTCATCCCGGCAGGTTTACTGTTTTTAAGTTCCATAGACAATTCGTTTTCAACCAGGCTGATAATGATGTGAACATATCCCATTCCTGTTTCCTGACGAATGCCGTGCTTGAACATGTTTTCGATAAAAGGAAGTATGAGTAAGGGTTCTATGAAAGCAGAATCAATAATGCCCTGCGTTTCTAAAGAAATATCAATGTTTTCTGAATGGTGCATTGCTTCTATTTCAATATAATTCTGTATGAAAGCGATCTCCTTTTTAAGCTCAACCGGTTTACCGGACGATTCGTAAAGAATGTACCGCATCATATCGGCATGCTTTGCGACCAAAGGTGCAGCTTTTTCGGATCGCTGCAGTGTCAGAGCATAGATGTTATTGAGGGTATTAAAAAAGAAATGCGGCTGCATTTGCACCTTCAGGTAATTGAGCTCAGTTTGGATCTGCATTTTCTGCAATTCACTGATCTTTTTGTCTTGCCGGGCAGAGCGAATGAAATAGGCCAGGGACGATAGTACCAGCAAATCACGCAGTTCAAAAATGGTGATTATATGGTGAAAAACGCTGTTATTGCTATAATATATCTTTGCGCGGGCCACCATCTGGACCGGGAGAAATGATGAGTTAGAAACAACCCAGTAGACACCGATCCTGTAAGCGTTGTGCAGCACGAGGTAAACCAGCAGCAGGCCTGCAAATTCCAGATACTTCTTCCTGAACAGGAAACTCTGAATAACGAATTTGTAGCAGATCCAGGGCGGGATCATTGAAGTAAGCCCATAGGTCAGGCGCTCGGGAATATCATCGAACTGGGAAGCCGCGGGCGATTCGTAAATGTAGTATTCAATGCTTGAAAGCATCGGGAAGAGCACAAAATAGATCACGAAGAATGCGGCCTCAAGCCGGTGATATTTATCCTCAAAGTAATAGTCTAACCTCTTCACGACCTGAAATTAGGCAATATTTTTAATCCTCGTTAGAACTGCGCCCTAGGTAAAGCTACATTTTAGACCAATCCCCCTATTTCTTCGACAGAACCGTTTCGTCTAATTATGTCGAAGCCCGGTCTAATAAATAGCTTAAATCCTATTCAGCACAATAAGTTTGCCTTAATAAATGACAACAGCATCATGAAAGCTCTACGGACAACTTCTCTATTTTTACTCTTTTATTGCAGTGCGTACTCCCAGGATATCAGCCCGGCAGCATTAATTAAACAAATACAACAAGCTCAGTCGGCTCTAAAAACGGCGACGTATACCATGGATCGAGTCGATACTCTAGTTTCAGGCGATCCGCGGAGGATGACGGGTAAGGTGATTGTCCAAACTGACCCCGCCGATACTTTGCTGGGCTTTCGCTTCCGGGCAAAAAAAGACAATGAGAAAGTCGAAAAGATCTACGACGGCCATATCGGTTATGAAAGCAATCCAGACACCAAAACATATATATTAATGAATACCAATTTCGGTTTGCATAACCTGCTTTCGGGGGGTGGCGGTCATTTGGTTATGCCCGACCTTGTAAAACTGGATACTTCGAGGGCTTCCGGGTTGATAGTCAGGGAGGACCATGACCATTATTACCTGACGATCAATTATCCCGATCTGACAGAATATGATGTCTCCAAACGCAGGAAGATTGTAACCATCAGCAAACAGACTATGCTGCCTGTAGCTGTAAGGCGCCATCAGGAAACCCTTGGTAAGGTGCAAGACCTGTACTTTGAGGCAAAGAACCTCCAGATCAATGTTCCCGTATTTTATCCCTTTACCTCTCCGCCATTCCTGAAGGAATATACGCATTTTGTTCCTGTGACACGCAGGGATTCCCGGATGGATCTGGCAAATAAACCTATTCCCCCATTCGAGCTTGAATCCTTTGATGGTAAAAAGATTTCCTCAGCAGATTTTAAAGGAAAGGCGGTACTGCTCGATTTTTGGGAGATATGGTGCGGCCCCTGCATAGAATCGATGCCGAAGATTCAACAGCTTTATGAGAAATATAAAGATAAGGGCCTGACTGTCTACGGGATCACAAACGATTTAAAGCAGCTACCATCAGCCCGGCTATATGCGAAAAACAAAAACATTCCCTTTGCAACATTAATAGGCAACGAGCAAATAAAAAAGGACTACAAACTAAGTAGTGTACCTTTCTATATTTTGATAAATAAAGAAGGAATTGCCTCAATGGTAATGCCGGCATATCCGCCGAATTTGGAAGAAGAGATTTTGAGAGCTTTAAAATAAATTAGCAAGACTGATTCGGCATCTATCCGGCTCATGCAGGTACCAGACAGGTATCTGGCAGAAAAACGACTGATCCCTGTCCCCTTTAATATTCTATTTGTTAAAAAATGTGAAATAATTTTTTTTATACGAAACTATTCGTATTTTTGTATACGAAAGAATTCGTATTTAACATGAAAGTGAAGCCGACAAACAGTGAATTAGAGATATTACAGATCATCTGGAAGCAGGGATCAGTAACCGTGAGGGAAGTAAATGAGGAGCTATCGAAAGTCAAAGGCCTTGACATCGGGTATACCACTACCCTTAAGCTGATGCAGATCATGAATGAAAAAGGCCTTTTGGAAAGGGAAACAAATAGTCGTACGCATGTTTACAAAGCCCTTGTTTCACAGTACAAAACAAGTCAGAATATGCTCGACTCATTAATAGATAACGTTTTTAATGGTTCAGCCGCACAATTGGTAATGCAGGCTTTGAGCAATAAAAAATCTTCTAAGAAAGAGATTGAAATGATCAAGAAGTATTTGGATGAATTAGATAAAAAGTAAGGAAATGGAGCAAAATATCTTTTTTTCGGCTTTGAGCACATCTTTATTAACCTCTATTGGCCAGGGATTTATAGTATATGCTTTTGTTAAGATCCTGCTGTGGTCAGCCCCCGCTATGAGTGCGGAAAATCGCTTTAAGTTTTTATATAGTGCGATGCTACTGATCTTAGCAGGTTTCATCACTTCTCTGGTGCGCAGCTATTCCACGGAAGCCGCAAGCGCTGAGATTTTAGCTACCAACATTTCAGACATTTCACCATATCCAGGCCATCAAACCATTGAAGTGACTTTTTATCAAAGCACCAATTACGCTAAATGGATAGCAGGCTTATACTTTACAGGAATATTCATTCAGGGAAGCATCATTTTGGCCGGGCTTTATCATCTGCAGGTATTTCGGAAAAAAAGCAAACTGTGGTCTGACAAAATTTGGGAAGAGAGACTGCAAGTTCTCTGTAAAAAATTAAATATAAATAAGAGTGTTAAGCTTCATCTTGCCGAGAGGGTTTTTAGCCCCTTTACCGCTGGCTTTATTAAGCCGATGATCATTTTCCCGATAGCCATGCTGAATCGTCTAAGTCCGGAACAGGTTGAAGCTATCCTTCTCCACGAGCTTGGGCATATCAAAAGAAACGACTATATCCTTAATATCCTTCATAAGATAATAGAAACTATATTATTCTTTAATCCATTTATGTGGCTCTTATCAAGAGCTATCAGACGGGAACGGGAATTCGCATGTGATGATCTGGTTATGGAATATACAAAGGATACTAACCAGTATGCACGCGCACTTCTCCACATTGCAGAAAGTAATTTAAAAAATTATTCCTTCGGAATTGCTGCCTCTGGCGAAATAAATTCAACCTCTTTACACGCATTAA
>NZ_JBBJNI010000077.1:0-18826 GCF_037719425.1 Daejeonella sp.
TATCATTAGGGGTACAGATATCGATTGCATCTATATCAGCTCGGGCGATAACAGCCTTCCAGTCGGTTTCAACCGACTCGTAGCCCCATTGGTCAGCAAATGCCTGAACCTTATCTTTGCTTCGTGAACAAACGGTTTTTAATACCGGACGGTATTTCAGTTCGGGAAAGAAATCACCGATGCGCTTATAGCCGTTGGAATGAGTTCGGCCCATAAAACCGCATCCGATCAACCCAATCCTCAATTCTTTTTTATCGTTCATTTTGTTTTTAAAATGTTTTAATTAACGCTTTTGAACGGACTCGTACCATCCATGATTTTGTCGAACTTTGATCATAGTAGCCAGAATATCGTTCCATGTTTGGCCCTTCATCATAACATCGTTAGGAAACATACATCCGTCCCAGCAAATGTGTTTGAACGCTTTTGTGAGTTCTCCTTTTTCATCACGAAGCCAATAGCCTGCATCCTTTGCAATATCCATTTTTCCATTAGGGTCTGTTGCCTGACAATGTCTTCCCGTTTTATCATGAGACCCTGTTCCATGTACAGTTCCATCATTCTGCGCTACATGAAAGTCAATTGTCCATGGACCCAATGCGGCAGTTAATTTTTTAAGGCCTTCTGCTAATGCTTCGCGATCATTCCACTCGAAATCAACCGGCAGTATCCGGCTTTCAGGGGCGTTGTAACCTAGCAGGTATAAAAAGGTATGTGCCATATCAGCCTGAAAGCCCATGTTAGGCCTATCTACTGCTTCCAGTGTGTCCACCATCGCTTTCCAGCTATGCATACCACCCCAGCAGATCTCCCCTTCTGCAGCCAATTTTTCTCCATAATCGGCAGCAACATCACATGCATCACGGAAAGTTTGTGCGATAAGTTTGGTATTACCCGCCGGGTCAATTGCCCAGCTTCCGGGATCACATGCTGAATCGATACGAATTACTCCATTGGGGCGGACACCAAGTTCCCGCAACCTTTTAGCTATCTGGCACGACTTCCGAACCTGATTCACAAATTGACTTCGCTCTTCTTTGCTGCCAATGGCAGAGCCGCCGGCCGTGGGAGGCCAAACTGGTGCTACAACACTTCCAATCTCCAGGTTGAGTGAGGCAACTTTATCTGCCAGTTGTTTGATATCCTCATCTGTGCTGTCAATGTCAAAGTGGGGAGCGAAAAGGAAAATATCCACACCGTCAAATTTGACACCATCCACCTCGGCACTCGCGGTCATCTCAAGCATGGTATCAAAAGAAATGGGTGGTTCTGAATCGGGGCCTTTTCCCACCATGCCGGGCCAGGTAGCATTGTGGAGTTTTGGATAATTATTCTCAGTCATATATCAAAAATTATTCAGGATTTTAAATTTACATTAATTACAAAACAAGATCCGGATTTCCCGGACCAAAATGCTTAAGAATAACCATGGGATCAGTTGTGGAAGGATTGCTAATGGTGACACCTTCCAAGGCTGCTTTCTCGCTCACAAAAAACTCATCGTTGGTTAATTGTCCGTACCGAATCAGCGCTGGTGTTTCGATATCCCAAACGCCAAATTTCCCGTGCCCCTGCATCACTATTATTCCATAGCAACCGCTATCTGATATGGTAACAGTTCGTCCCGGAAATATGGTTAATTCTTTGGCGCTAAATGCATCGGATTTGTAACAAACCCAATTTTCAATGTATCCTTCAGCTTCCATCTCTTTAATAGCTTTTACTGGCTTAGGGCGCATGAAACGAGTTTCTAATATATCAGGATTAACATTTAAATCCCAATCAATAACTTCCATCAATTGGTCAAAATCACCTTTCCTATCTTCCGGGGTACCGTTCCACAACAATTCTTCGGGAATAATAGCTTCATTAACTAATGACTGGTACATCGCAAAAACATCCGATGCTTTCTGGGGCTCGTAGGTACACATACTACCCGGTGCATGGAGCATTCCGGGAGGCACATCCCAACCTGTGCCCGGCTCCAGGCGAAATGCCTGCGAATAGTTGGTTAGTTTATTATCGCCTTTGGTAAAGTTGACCAGGCACTCCCGAATCTGTTCTTTAGTTGTGCCCGGAGCTATCCCAAAAAATGTATAAGGAAAATCCCCACCGTGATTGTTTAGTTGGGGCGGGAAATAATAAGCTTCTGGTTTACCTTTCTGGCCGATTTTAGCAGCTTGCTCATCATTGTGATGAATATGATGAGGAAGAGGTCCCATATTATCAAAAAATTTAGAGTACATCGGCCAGCTTTCATGTTCGTTCCACAGGCGGTTGCCAATTAACTCGCCTTTCAGTTCATCAACCGCATCTTTTAAAAGTATATGTTGATCTTTGGTTCCGTCATTATAAACGATAGCGCTTAAACCTTCGTTTTCGCCAGTTAATGGACCATTTTTCGCAGGCGTTGTTGAAGAAAGCCAACGTTCATCAATACCTCCACGCTCTCCCCCCAATACATAATAATCATCAGGGTGCAACTTAATCCGCCTTCCCGGTACACAGAATGAACGAGGTACCCAATTTGGCGCTAAACGCAGAATTCCTTTACCTTGTTCTAATGCTTTTCCTGCTAAACTCATTTTTATTAGTTTATATGAATAATTTTAGTTTCAACTAACCGATTATTTAAAAACTCATTGATAGCTGTTTCCTGGTCCAGCACTTCAATTTCCAGATCATACACCCTGCTTTCTCCCGGCAGAAGATATATCAATTGATTCAGTTCCCGAGCCTTAGCTTGACCTATGGGTGGATTTGTTCCAGGCTCTAAGCCAATTACATATTCACCTTTGCCAAAATGCAGCCAGTTGGTTAGCCAGGGCAGCTGCTCTTTTTTAAATCGCAAGACAAGAGCAATACCTATTGCCGGGTTGTAAATCCCGCTGGTACATTGGCCGGAACCATCCGGCGCGATATCAATAAAGGCAGCTTCTTCGCCGCCACCACAGTGATCATCTAATGGAGCAGGACACTTTCGGAAGCTATTTCCTTCTCGAAAAATTTTATTGCTTTCTCCGCTTTCGCGGGGTTTCCAGGAACCTTCCCAAATGATCTGAGCACCTTCATCAACTAAAGGCCAACCAAAATTGCAATGATACAACAGCATATGCGGAGCTGTGGTATTGCCTTTGTTGACAACTTCATCGTAAATTCGAATGGACGCCTTTCCTAATGTTGCGGAAATGGTTCTCCTCAGTTCTAATCTTATGCCGAGTGGATGTGTTTGCCTTATTATTCCGGTGATGCTCATTTCCATTTTGCCAGCGACAGGATCTGGCTGGATGATGGATTCTATTTCTGCCGGGATATTACTGACTTGTCCGTGAAGGCCGCGTTCGCCAAATTCATCAGTTTCGGGCCCACCAATATGGGTTAAACCGCAGGTAACTAACAAACCGCCGCCAAAGGTTCGGATCCAATCAATACCCTTGTCAGAGAATGGCTGCGGAGTGGTAATTCCCAAATGACTAAGCCAGGCTAAGCTATGCTGGTTGTAAAATGCATCTGCAATATCCATAGCCCGGTCAATTACCACTTTGTAACGCAGACCCGTTCCGGTGTTTATCCAGGCAATACGGGTTCCCCGGCTTGTACCGTTATCTATCACAGAGGTTTCAATCCCGCCTAATTGTGTGGGGTTTGATATTTTATTATGCCAGGCCTGACGTGTCAAAATTATAATCTCCTAATTATTGGTAATGGGTTGCTTGCTTTTTGGCTTGTAGATCTGATGATCTTTATTCGATCCCGAAATCAGGTAAGCCATCAGGTCTTTTAATTCTTCTTTATTTAAGCTGTTTAACATACCCGGGTACATAGAAGATACATCAGAAATCCTGGTTCTTACCACATTTTGTTTAGGTACCTCACGCAGCGTTTGCGGTGCAAATGGATTCTGAGAAATATAATATTTTTCAGCGTCTTCATTTTTAAGCCTTCCTATAACCGAACTGCCATCTTTTAAGTAAAATGCGGTATAAGCGTATTGATCAGATATTACTTTATTCGGCTCAAGGATAGATTCCAGGATGTCCCTGGCTGAGAAACGGGTTCCCAATTGCGTCAGCGACGGACCAACTGCGCCGCCTTCACCCTGGATGCTGTGGCAGGAAATACATTGAGTTGCGGAAAACAGCATTTCACCCTGTTCAAAGTTTCTATCTGTTGAGTCCTTTTGAACAACTTCAAGTGCCTCATTTAATTTCCACGTTTTGCCCGGACCTTTAGCGCTGCCGACGCTGGCTAGTTTCATTCCATTCTTGGTTAGCAATTCATTTCCCGAAATCTTATTATAATGGTCGAATTGATCCCGCGGTAAATTAGCTAAAGCCATTTTGCGTGCTTTATCAATAAAACCGACAAAACTATTACCTCCCCTGTATCCAAACGCTGTATAGTACCATTTGAAATATTTCTCTCTTCTTTCTGTTGTCCAGCCATTTTTTGCTTCACTTAATGCCGTTACATAATAAATTTGCTGAGCAGGTGGTGTTTTGGCTAACATTTTTGCAATGTCAAGTCCGTATTGAGGATTACGCAGGATTAAGTCTGAAGACTGCATGAAAGATTTTTGATCATCCACGTCCTGAACGGTTCCATCAAGTAAAGCCAGTGTTTTTTGAACTACTAATGGGTCATCCAGAGCAACCAAAACTTTGCTGAATGAACGATTCAATTCATTGCTTTTGGCAGGATAGAATTGATTTAGGTAAGTGCTTAATTTAACTTTTTCAGCATCATAAGGTTTACCCATTCTGGAAATTATCAATTCATAAGCTCTTAAAACATCTATTTGCTGTGCTTCAGGTAATATACTGTAGTTTATATTCATTAATGCATTGATCATCCTTACTTGTAAACCTCTGTTTCCAGTTCTGGCCATAGCAATCATTGCTTGAGGGAGTATCTGAGGATCTTTTTCTTTGAATGCTCTTTCCTCCCATTGGCTAAGAGGCTGATGTTCCATTACCATACGGGCAGCATAACGAATAAAGCGATCTTCATTTCCCATGTTTCGCCAGGCCAAGCTAATTGCTTTTTTATTTGGGGCACCATGAAATGTTTCCAATCGCTGTCTTAATTTACGTGCCTCCAGTATCTCACGTGAAGTATTCGTTAATAATGGAGTATTTGACAAAGTGTTTTCGCCATAATAAACGCGGTATAGATCTGAATCCAGTTTCCGTCCGCCTGTTAAAAAATACATAGCCCCATCTGGTCCAACAATACCATCAGTTAAGGGCAATGGCGCACCGGAAATAAATTCTTCCGCAGTTGCTTTGTACGAAGACCCGCTTGGAGTTAATTGAACGGCATAGATGATCCCAAAACTCCAGTCGAAGGCAAATAAGCCTCTGCGATATTTTTCCGGGAATCGTGCATTATTTCCGCTGAAAAGGCTGGTAGGTGAGCCCTGTCCGATGTTTAATATTGGCGGCAAGTTATCCGGATATGCCGGCGACCATTTACTGTTACCTGTGCGCCATCCAAATTCGCTTCCGCTGGTTGAATGGCTTATACGTGTAGGCCGGTACCATGGCATACCAAAATCCCACTCCATATCCGCGTCGTAAACAAACATATCTCCAACTTCATTAAATGCAAGGTCAAATGCGTTTCTGTATCCCGCACTGATCAATTCCCAATTTGTTCCTTCCGGATTTATTTTGACAACAAAACCACCCGGAGCATAACGATCATTAGCATGTCCGTTCGGATCTTTTATTAAAGGGAATAAGTTGTCTTCTCTCCAGGATTCAGGCAAACGATAAGCATCCATTTTGGGAACATCCACATGATTTCCGGCTATGAGGTAAATTGATTTTTTATCAGGAGAAATGACCATACTGTGTGGCCCATGTTCTCCTCCCGGAGTAACCAGGTCTTTAAGCAAGGTAATCTCATCATACTGATCATCATTGTTTGTATCTTTAAGTCGGTAAAGACCACTGCTCTTAGCCATTGAGGTATCACCTTTATGATTAACCATCACGTAAAGGCTATTGAAAGCGTACAATAAACCCTGAGCATAGCCCATTTTTATCTTCTCTTTGGTGGTATCCCCCTCAATTTTGATCTCCAGTTTTTCTACCTTTATTTTTGATTTTACCGAATCGGTACCAATAGGGGGAATTGTGAGACGATACAGATATCCGTACTGATCACAGGTAATCATCCTGCCCTTGTCATCAAACGTCATGGCCACCCATGAGCCATTTTTACTCTCCGATGGGCTGTATAAATGTTCTGCTTTAAAGTCGGGCAAAAGCTTCAGTTTTTCAACTTTTGGATCTAATTCCCTGGCTCTGTTCCGACCGGTTTCCTTAACGTTGCCGATAAAAGAAGCTCCTACAAAAAGTAGAATAGAAAGTGTTACTATTAATTTTACAGATGTATTCCGATTTATGCTCATATAACTATAATTAAACATTCAATTTTAAAAACGATTGTTTTCTTTGCCACTTACCCTAGCAAGCCTTTAAAACATTTTTATTAATATACATATATTCTTAAAAGTAAATAATGGTGCTTCATTAAAAAAAATAAGCCATCCGTACCTGCAACTATAATATCCTCCTTCACTGTTTTATGCAGGTCAGCGATCTGCACTTTCAAACAACTGCCCACGAATCCGGATTTATTTTAGGGGCGCGTTCAAAGAATAGTTTCCATTGCCGAAAACATCGATTTTTAATTTGCGACATCAGCTTATTGCTTCTTGTTATTTCAATGCTTGTTTTAAACTCAAAGCTTATTTAATAAGCTTGATCGGGATCACAATTTAGAGATGAATAATTACTTCTCTGTCCTGAACTGTCCTGATCTTAATAATTATCTTCATTTTAAATTATTAAAATATAAATAGTTGATAACTAAATATTTATTATTCAATAACTAACATGTCACATTTCAAAAGAGGCATATCATATGCAAAGAAAGGACACGCCTATCAAAAAAAGGCAAAGAGATACCTCTTTCGACCAGAAGTTAAATTGGCAGCGGACTTTAGAAATATTTCGATTCCATAAACCAATTTACAAAAGCACCTGGCGATGCTCAAAATACCCAGGAAGGAATAAGAATTGTACTGATCAGTTATAACGACTTCTTAAGGGGTTCTATAGCAGTAAAAAGTATGATCTACTATGAAAATCATCTTTTTAGAAAATCAAATTGTTTATGCCTTATATACGCATCAATTTATAAGGATAAACTTTCCCCGATGCCCATTGTGCTACATATATATTTTCATCCTGATCTACACATACATCATGCGGATGAACAAATATTTTTTCAGTCTGCTGCATGGGCTGCAAAACACCTTTCACGTACATGGGCTCATTACCACCAATATTACTGACCACTTTATTGTGTTTATCCAAAATAGTTACAAAACCAGAACCTGGGGCTTTCGTATTGGGCGACCGGAATACGGCGGCATATAAATAATCACCTTGAATAACCGGGCGGCAAACGCAGGCACCTGGAAGTTTAATTACCTCCAGCAATTCTCCTTTTTTAGTAAATCGTTTAAAACAATTCCTTGTCCTGTCGGTGATGAGCAACGTACGTTTATTATTACGAGTATCAAAACAAATACCATGTGCATTATCCAGATGAGCATCACCTTCACCGCGTCCACCGAAATATTTAATTAGTTTGCCTTTTCTGTCATAATGTAATATGTATTGCGCGCCATAACCATCTGCAATAAAAATATCTCCATTTTTATCTACTACAGTTTCAGTGGGTACAAATTCTTCTGGCTTAGAATAGATCCCAGCATCCATAGGTGCACTAATCGTGAGGAGTACCTTTCCGTCCATGGTCGTTTTAAAGACCTGGTGTTTTGAGGTATCAGTAATATATAGAAATTCTGTTCCGTTTTCATTATGCAAGGATAAACCATGTCCTCCCGGGAATGCATGCCCCCAGTTATTCAGTACTTTTCCGTCTTTATTGAAAATGAGAATATTATTTTTTGTTTCATTAGTTAAGAGAATAATTCGTCCTTTGCTGTCCTGAACCATTTCATGGCAATCATTTACAGGCAGTTGAGCCTGGTTTGTTTTAGCCCAGGAAGTATTCAGTGTATATGTCATATTATTATAACCATATACCTTGTCGTTAGGTTTGGCAAATAAATCGTGCAAAATCAACAAGCTACTGGTTGTTATTGCTGTTTTCTTGATAAAATTTCTTCTTTTCATGGGTATTTATTTAAACGGTCAATCATTTTATGCAAACAATTCAAGCTCGGGCTTTCCCAAGCCATCTGGCGTGGTATAGAATGGCCTTTTTTCCACGATATAATTTGCATCTTCGGCAATGCCAAGGGCATGATATATGGTCTGATGAACCTGGTCAATTACGATAGGTTTTTCAATGGTTTTACAAGGCCGTTCATCTGCTGTTTTACCATAAACATTGCCTTTTTTAACTCCGCCGCCAAACATTAACATGGAGCATCCGTCGGTGAAGTGGCGATGCATTCCATAATTTTTTATATCTTCTATAATATCGGGTTGATTAACCTGCTCTTGCACTTTAAGATCCGGACGACCTTCTACCATCATGTCCCTGCTGAATTCACTCGCCAAAATAACCAGGGTACGGTCCAGGTGTCCGGTACGTTCCAGGTCTTTTATCAACTGTGCAATAGGCCCGTCGATCTGCTTCTTCATATCGATTAACCTGGTATAACCATTATCATGGGTATCCCAGCTTTTAAAAGGTTCATATTCAGTGGTAACGCTGATAAATCGTGCCCCCTGTTCAGTTAGCCGCCTTGCCATCAGGCAGCCTAAACCAAATTTTCCAGTGTTGTAGATATCATAACTCTCCTTTGGTTCTTGACTCAGATCAAATGCCGCGGCCTCTGGAGATTTCAAAAGGATATAAGCCTGTTCTAATGACCTTCTTAATGATTCCTTCTGGTAGTCGCTGCCAAATTCACCTGTTGGACTTTTACTAATCAGTTCATTATACAATTGATTTCTTTTTTCAAACCTCATGGCCGACATGCCTACGGGTGGCCTTACACTTTCCAGACCAGAAGATGGGTCTGGAATAAGGAATGGGCCGTACTCGCTTCCTAAAAACCCGGCAGTGTGGAAGGCTTTTAATTCTTCTCCTTCTCCTAATGTAAACCTTTGTCCAATATCAATAAAAGGAGGTATAACGGGGTTCATCGAGCCAAGCTCCTTTGCGATCCAGGAGCCTATATGGGGAGCAGAAACAGATTGCGGCGGCTTATAACAAGTATGCCAGTGATATTGATGACGAGAGTGTAATATATGCCCCATATCGCCAGCAACATAAGACCTGATCAGGGTTCCTCTATCCATTACCTTCCCGATTGACTCCAGACCATGTGAAAAGGAGACCCCATCGAGTATGGTAGGCACCGACTTAAAGGTGCTTAACACATCATTCGCCTTCATTCCTTTGGTAAACGGTGTATATCTTTTGGGATCAAATGTATCTGTATGAGCCATTCCTCCTGCCATCCATAGTAAGATGACGGTATCGGCACTGGAATTTGCTTTTCTGCCGTTGCAGGAAGTTAAAAAACTTGTGATGGGAACACCTGCTGCAAGTGCTGCTAAGGAAGCGGCACTTGTTCCTTTTAAAAATTCTCTTCTATTCCAAAGCGCATTCATAAGCAATAGTTAAATTTTTCTTTAATAAATGATTTGAAATTCAGGAAGTAGCAAAATAGCCCAGAACAGATCCTGAATGGAATCTGTTGCGGGTTTGTCGCCCAATAATTTTTTGGCGACTTTAAATTCCCCTGGCTGTACTTCGCGCCCTAATGCCCGCTTATAAATTTCTTTAATTATTATATCACTGGTCTTATATTTCTGCTTCCAGTTTTGAGCCCCTATTCTGATCATTGAATTGAACCTCTCTCCGTTGGTTAATTCAAGAGCCTGCAATAGGTTCGCCTGAGACTCCCTGCTCGTGGAAACTGTTTCCCTGTTCGGCCGGCCTAAAGCAGTTAGAAAAGTATTATTTACTACCATGGAAGCGCGGGCAAAAGGTTTACCTGACAGATCATACACGGTGTTTACAGATGGATTATATTTTACCAGCGAATCGGGAAAAAGAGGATTAATGACTGTTCCAACAGCATCCGAAAACTGTTCTGCAGTCATTCTCTTCCTTAGAATCCCAGTGAACTTATAATCCTGGGAAACAATGTTGCTGGGATCTTTAAACCCTACGGAAGACAGCTGGTAGGTATTGGAACTGGTGATCAGATAAATCAGTTCTTTTATATCAGATTTATTCTGGAAGTTGAAAGCCATCCAGTCCAACAGGTCCTGGCTCCAGGGTTCATTATCCATAATATCAACAGGTTCTATAAGGCCTCGCCCCATTAGCTGTGCCCATATTCTATTTACTAAGGTTCGATACAAACGTCCGTTTTCCGGTCTAATCATATTCTCGGCCAACTGTGCTCTTTTTACAGATACTGTGGCCTTATTATCAATTACACCCAATTCTTTCCAGAGCATTCTGGCATCGGTGAACTTACCGGTAGGCTTATCGCATCGATTTATTTCAAGAGTACTATCGGCAAAAATGTTAGCAAATGCATATGCATCATCGAGTTTCCAATCGCTAATAAAACTATTATGACAGGACGCACATTTTAAATTTAGTCCCAAAAAGACCTGGGATACATTCTGCGCAGCTTGCATTTCTGTCCTTTGGCTGGCATTCACAACCCCGCGCCATTTGATGCCTTCCACAAAGCCTTTCGATTCCTCTGAAGGACTTACCAATTCTTTAACAAACTGCTTGTAGGGCTTATTTGCTTTTATTGATTTATACAGCCAATTTGTAATATCATAACGACCCTTCGTAATATAACCTGTTCCCGTATAATCGTTTCTTAATGCATCATTCCAAAATGTAAGCCAGTGCATCGCATAATCGTCTTCACGATTTAGCAGTAGTCTTATCCACAGAGATCGCTTATCCGGTCTTTTATCTTTCGTAAATGCTTCAATTTCCTGCGGGCTGGGCAATAATCCGATGATGTCAAGAAATATTCTCCTTATATATGTTCTGTCATCAACAAGCTTTGGCCAGGTAGTTTTACTTTTTGTGAAATATTGGTTCGTCCACCTGTCGACAGGGTTGGTCATGTTACCCGAAACAGGTGGCAGCGTCGGATTCCGGGGCGGCATTGCAGCAAGCTTGAAAACGTTTTGTTTATCAGGTCCATCGGGCCACGGTGCGCCTTTATCGATCCAAAATTTCATCAAAGCTATTTCATTTTCAGACAGCTTTTTTCCTTTGGAAGGCATGCGATCCTTATGACTGGAAGGCAGCGTAATGCGGCGGAATATTTCACTTTCAAGGGAATTTCCAGGGATAATGACCGGACCATTTTCCCCTCCTTTAAAGACCATATTCTTCCGGTCGAGCCGCAGTTCGCCTTTAACCTTTTCAGCGCTATGACATTTATAGCAATTGTGAGCAAATATCGCTCTCACCTGTACATTGAGTTCGGCCTCCTGTTTTATAGTTAATTTTGTGGTATCGTTTTTAAAGGAAGTCAATTCAAAATTGCTAGATCCGGATGCAGTATAATCGTCGCTCCAGGGAAGAGTACTTGACAGGTAATCTTTCCCATGTGCCAGAGAGGCTCCAAAATGGCCGGCCAGCGATACGCCGAGGGCGCTAAAAAATAAAATACTGCGATATGATTTTATCAGGCATAACTGATTTTTTTTTAGTATCCTGTTTAGTAACACCCAGGCAATAGCTCCCAGCCCGGCTGTGGAGATACCTGCCCATTGGTGTATGCTCAAAAGATCTTCCCCATAATCTCCATCTCTGGATAATAGCAAGCCAAACACAGCAGAAAATATCGCGGAGATCACGCCAGCAGCTACAAGCAGGTTAATACCGGGACGCAATGCTGAATCAAATTTTTTAAGGGTAAAAAGCTCTAGTATTGCGGCAAAAAACAGCAAGCCTACAGGAAAATGAACCGCTAATGGATGAAGCCTTCCTAAAAATCTCCAGAGCCAGAAAGTTTCGGAAGCCGAAGTAGCAGGTGAAGATCCATCGAATCCACTATACAACAACTGCAGCAGCCAAATCACCATAATGGTAATAACAACAAATACTATCTTTTTCCAGGAAAATATCTTTTCAATAGTATTTTTCATATGCTTCCAAACAATAAAAATAAAGTAATATTAGCTCAGTATGCTGACTTGCCTGAAAAAGAATGAGTGCTTTTCTTGTATCTGATAAAGTAAAGAGGATAACCTTTTACGAGTATGTAAAAGGTTATCCATAATCTTCAAATAATGACTAATAACCTGAGTTTTGGCTTAATTAAGCATTGATCAGGATCTGCGTAGCAGGGAGACCCTGGTTCTGAAGGAAGTCTTGTGTGCACCGACACGAAAACCAAACCTACCCGCTGTGATTAGTGTTAAGACACCCGGTTTTCACAATAAATGAACTTACAACGCTTTAATTAATGTACAGCAGTTTTCACATCATTTTTTGCGTTTTTTTGCCAAAAGAAAAATATGGTGAACAAAACAATCAGTATAAAAGGGAATATCACCATTTTTGTGAGAGTATCCTGACCTGCTGCAAGATCCAATTCTAGTCCTGTCAGCCCTAAAGCGACGTTTTCCGCCCTGTCCTTATCAATCCAGCTGCCAATAATGGGCTGAAAAATGGCGGTAGAAAACATACCTATTCCACCAATAATGGACATTCCTAAGGCGCCACTAAGAGGAATCCGCTGGGCTACTGCTCCAACCATGGTGGGCCAGAAATAACATACTCCAACTGCAAAACAAACTGCCGCTAAATAAACAGAAGGACCTGTAGCTACACTGAATAAGAAAATACCCAATGTTGCGAAAACCGCAGAACCTAACAGTATACCGGTCTGACCAAATTTTTGAACCACTGGTCCGGCAAAGTACCTGCCCACCGCCATTAAACCTGTTACCAGAGCCAAAATTAACATTGGATGAGCTCCGCTGCTGCTCATGATAAGACCTACCCACTGCTGTGGGCCGAACTCTGTAATTGCAGTAAGAGCCATACAGAAGAACAAAAATATATATAGCGGTGTCAACATAGCTTTGAAATTTTCAGCAAGGGTGACGCCTCCTGCATTTTGTGGCTTGGGAAAAGTTTTTCCATAAAACAAAGCGGCATATATAATAGTAGGAATCATAATTACCCACATCTGCGTTTGCCAGCTTAACTCAAAATCGGTCATAAATTTGGAGATCAGGCTACCAAGCACTATCCCTCCGGGAAACCACATGTGGAATCTGTTGAGCATTTTGTTCATTTTGATACCGGAGTACGTATCGGCGATCATCGGGTTACAGGCCGCTTCTGTACAGCCGTTACCAAAACCAATAAATAAGGTGGAGATAAGTAAAAGTGGGTAGATATAAGGCCCTACTGAAAAAATGGTTAATAAAATTCCAACAGTATGAGAAATAAAGGCCACTATCATTATGTTTTTAGGGCCAAAACTATGATAAACCAGGCCTCCTATGATCATAGATATAGGAAATCCTAAAAACCACATAGAATTGATAAATCCAAGTTGTGTAGGACTCAGCTCAAATTCATTGCCCAGCTGAGATAAAATACCGGCTCTGATGGCGAATGTAAATGCGGTGGTGATAAGTGCAAAACAACTTCCGTAAAATAAGGCACTTTTATTGACGTTTTCATCCATGGATATTTAGTTTAGTTAATCAGTGAAATTTCTTCAAGATATTAAAATAGGATCACAATTTAGAAATGAAAATTAACACCTCTATCCTGCTCTGTCCTGACCTTGAAAAAATATTTAGAATTGTTAATTTTAGCTAAAATTATTGATAATCGGTACTTTATGAATTAGTGGGTTGCTCTTTACTTTAATATTTGCAGATGTCATTGGAAGATCTTTTCCCGCACCATTACGAATATTTAAACGCTATCGGATGATCATTCTTCTTATGCTGGCCCATAAAGATCCGGGCATAGATCCTCAAAATGGCTAGTTCCACATACAGAAAACTCAGGGAGGTGAAGAGAATCAATATAATTTCCCCTGTTTTAATATGGCTGAACATCAGGTCTATCCCTATAAATGTGGGCGTTAAAGGCAATCCTATCAAGCCAAGACAAGCGATCAGAAATATGAACCCGGTTTTAGGGCGCTCGTGAGTATATCCATGGTAGGTATCGAGCCTCGTGTCATTATCAATTGCCCTGATCTTTTTAAGGCAGATATATCCCACCAGCGCAGAAAGGATAATACCGCTGAGATAGATCACGACCTGCTGATATCCGAACTTTTCATTGATCAGATTAATCGAGAGTGTCATGAACAATTGGCCGGCAATAGCAGCAAACCAGGCGTCCAAAGCTTCACCCCGTTCTGAAAACGCCCTTATGATCAGCAGTAAGCCCACTGAAGAAAATAATAAAGGCAAGGCTTTGAAAAAAGCTGGCGGAATATCTGCCTGATAAAACTTACTGTACAGTCCAAAAAGAAATAGCAGGCCTACAACTATCGCTGTGGCTTTCGTATCAATAAACTTCATACTTTGCCCAAGTTTCTTAAACGGATTCCAGAAAAACTTATATAAGCTTCCGTCAAGATTCCATTCCTTTATTGCAAGGACATAAAAAGCATTCTTTATTTTCCGCAGGAACGGGCCGTCAAAGTTGTTTTTGCGCGGCTTAAAGCTAAAGACCATATCGTGAATACTATAACTAAGCACAGATGGTGACACCAGCAACTGGTACGTGCGAAGGAAAGCATTGCCAGCAAAATGAACCAGCGCAAGGATATGAAGCCCAAAAGCTACCTCAATAAATATCAATCCTATCTGGGCAATAGAAGAATAAGCGATCTGTGTTTTGACTGATGACTGTACACTTGCAATCGAAGATGCGATGAGGCATGTGATGAGTCCGATGCCAACGATCAGCCATTTAATAAATTCTATGCCCTGCCAGTAGGGATATGTTCTTAAGAGCAGGAACACGCCGAGATGAACTGACAGCGAACCGTAAAAGATCGCGCTTGATGTAGTTGGCCCCTCCATTGCCCGTGGCAGCCAGGATGAGAATGGCATTTGAGCAGATTTAGCCGCTGCAGCGATAACGATCATTATTCCTATAAACAAGCCATAGGTACTATTTCCCGAAAGCTGGGAGTTAACCAGATCAACATCGTGAAGCTTCATAAAAGTGATATTCTCGTGCCAGAGATGGTGACTCATCCACATGGCCAGGATCAGACATATATCTCCTAAGCGATAAACGGAAATAACCTTCAGGCCATTTCTTACCGGCAAGTACCTGTCTCTGTAAAATGCGATCAACAGAAACGAAGCTATACCCAATATCTCCCATCCAACGAAAAGGGTTTCGAAGTTTCCTGATAGGATAACAATGTTGTAGCCGAGGAAAAATGAAAGGATGGTTGAGAAAAAGCGCTTAAACCCTTCCTCCCTGTGCATATAATATTTACTGAAGATGACTACAAGAAAGGTCAGTACTGATCCTATCATCGCAAACACCGCTGCTATACTGTCAAAATAAAGAGCAATGAAGATATCAATTTCGTCATTTTTAAAAAGGGTAAGATGCCTGACGCTAAGAACCTCTGCCCCATCCATTATCCAGATGATGACAAAAACTAAAATACTTATCAGGTGAGTTGCAGACGAAGCTATAGCCAGGCCCGAAATATTACGTTCCTTTTTTGCGGGCAGGAAAAGGCTGATAACAAAAGCCGCTAAAGGTATAAAAATGAACAGCTGAAGAATGGTTTCCATATGGTTTAATCGAGTAGGTAAACAGGTAAGTTTTCTTTAGTAGCGTCGGGAATATTATTCGTTTCCATTTCCGGTGCTCTTTCTATAAAACCGTTGAAATCCTCAATAATTTCGGTTGTCTTTTTCAGGGGTTGATACGGTACGAACTCTCCTTCTTTAAAGCGGTGAAACTTATGCGTTTCTGGATTGATCGCTACGAGGTGCACCCACTCATTAATAAACCATTCATACATTTCAGGTACATCCTGTATCGTCTTCAATACAACCTCAGGATAGTGCTCGACAATGATGAGCAAACGTACCGGATCATGAACTTCGATCATCTGCACTGGAAGGCCGGGCCGAAGATCACCATCGCTGCTGTTTGCAACTCCGATGAGGCCCATAACGTTGTGCGGAAGTTTTGTCCCTGCTCCCAGCCTGTAATTATCCACCCGTGAGAAATAATATTCAAGGTTTATTCCGCCACAAACTGGCCCAAGAGGTCTCATTACTCCGCTAAGTAATTTCCCTTCCGGATCGGTCCGGTAATCATAAGAATTCAGGAAAGCCCGCCTGTCAAGGTAAACTCCCTTAGTCAGGTTTCTGCTTCCAACAATACATAGGGTATTCGTACCATGGCCCAGCTCAGGACGAGGTTCAAATAAGGATACCGACCTGTCGAGAATAGCTCTCCGAACCTTACCAATAGTCATTTTTGTTTTAATAGATGCAAAACGTCTTGAACGCTCTTTAGCATTCAGATCAAGAGCCCTCTCAAATGATTGCTTATTCACCCGATGAGCTTCAAAGTTCACTGGAGTCAATATATCATCATCAAAAAATTGGATCTGATCTGCCGCAGTATCATGCAGTCCGCCAAGGAACTGCACTTCCTCGGGAATATTTATCCCATGCTCAGCTAATATTTGCCTTACGGTCTGATGATTCGCCATGAATGCAAAAACCCTTGCATTCACAGATCCCGGCCGTCCGCTGCATGCGCCGCAATCGTGGGCTCCATGATGCGGATTATTTGCACTGCTTGATCCGTGTCCAATCACGTAAATGAGCTTTGAGAAGTCTCTGATAAGTCCGATTCCTCTTAAATGGCCTTCAACACGTGTTCCCATCTCAGTTACTGTGAATCCCACTTGCAGCCCGTTTTCCGTTTCACCGTTAGCATTCTCAATGGTTAGCCGGGACCCCTTGCCCATATGAGCAAATGCATTCGAAATTGCAGGGCTCATTTTTGGCTGGAAAAGATTAAGTATCAACCTGAAGAATGCGAAGAAGCCCAGCGTGAGCGAGATAAGCGAGCCGATAAAAAATGTATGTGACAGCTTGGTATAAAGCAACTCGTGTTTTCTTTTTTCCAGGACGTCAGACTCCTTGATCAAATATTTGGGCGTAACCGGCGCCGGACAAAGTTTGTCGTAGAATTTTCCGTTTTCAGGCTGAAAGTAGAACTCCACTCCGAAAAACCCAGGTGTGCCTAATGTCTCACAGTTTTTGTCTACGTTTTCGATGTGACGCCTTATGGAGCATTCTCGTTCGTCAATACAAAACAAGGCCTGGAAGCTTTTTCCTTCGGTTTTCGGCCGTTCCCTTTTTCGGTCAGCCTCAATACCAGCTAGCACACCATCGTAATAGCTCCATTCAAAAGCATCCTGCCAGATCATTAAAACCTCGTTGGTCTCTGTTTGCTGAACGTCTGCGAACAGATCAAGTGGCTGCACCAATATATTGCTTGCTAATGGTTTCCAATTATCCAGTTGATTTTCCAGAACATCGATTTCCATGATCAGTTCAAGCGTGATCAGATCCTTCAGCGAAATAGCCCTGTTGTCCAAAAGGGTATGAGGCTGATCCTCTACCGTTGCAACCATGCCAGACCATCCAGGGTGGCCGAATTGCTGATCAAATAAATATTGCTCGTAATATCTTGGATCACCCACCACCATATCAAGAAGAGCGCTGATCGTTATATTTTCATCCGCAATAAGCTTCCTGGCCCGATCAGTTTGAAAGAAACTGCTTATCCCATTCCGCTCGAGTTCACGCACTGAAGCTAAAAACCCCGCGTTCTCAAGCGGAAAGTTCCATAGGGAGATTCCCTGGTCGAGATAACTGTTGAGCAGACGAAAAAGCAAAGGATTGACAAAGAAACTCAGGTCAAGCTTATACTGCTTATTCCACTCCTTTCTCAGCTGGCCTATCCTGGCAGAATTATGAAGATCATACTCTTTATCGAGCAGGTTCCTTTTCCATTCTTCCAAAGACTCTTCTGGTTTTCTTTCAATAACGGCTTTGTCGAGAATGTCTTCTCTGATCCTGCCATCCTTATACATTTGCCTGAATTCTTTTAACTGAAGTGTTACCTGGTAGCCAAAAGTTTTCGATGCCTTAAAAATTGCATCATAAAATTTCATGTGCTGGTAAGCGTGTAAGGAATTATGGTGAATAAAATCCTTGAGCGGAGTTTGCGAGGGCAGAAAGTGCTTCAGTTCATGGAGTGTATGATTAACATCATAATCCTGGACTGGCAAATAGTTTATTTGCTCGCTTGTTTCCAGAGTATCTAAAGTGCCTGTTTCAGTCATTATTTTAATTTTATCTACCTAAGCGGCAAAACTATCAGCGGCGGGCCGCCCCATTACCTGACCATTGCATCCGGCAGGTTAAAGATAGGATTCGCTTCCCAAGCAGGGCAATGTTCTAATGTCCCGCAACTCCTTTGAATTCGGGAATATCTTTTAATTCTAATTTTATATTCTTAAGCTCTGCAGTCTTCTTAAAATCATGGATTATCTCGAGTACGTCCATATCGATATTATGCGACTTGTGGCCATCTATTACAACCCGGGAATTGTATGGCAGATGGCCAAGCGTTAATGCTATGCTGCCTTTGTTTAAGAAAGTAACATCTTCGGCCAGCAGGATTCTGATCTTGTGCCCTTCGTGATGATCTTCTTTGTGAAAGAAATATGCCCGCTTGT
>NZ_JBBJNI010000078.1:0-3592 GCF_037719425.1 Daejeonella sp.
TGATGGTAAAATATCATTTAGCCATCGGCCGTAGCGATTCCAGCGAAGGCTGGAATCTCCAAATATCTCCCTACGCCTTGTCATTCCAGCGGAGGCTGGAACCTCCAAAAAATCCGAATAGGCCTTTCAGATTTGGGAGCCGTTCAAATCTTAAGTTAATGACATTGAGCGAAAGCTGGAACCTCCCGCCCTTAAGTTAATGACATTGCCCAAACCCCTGCCCTAATGGGCACATGCACAGCGGCTTGCAGAATACCGCAGCTTTTCGCATGATTGATGGCATTTTGGTCGCTAAGGCATCACCCTGCCTTGGTACAGAGATCACACAGAGATCACCCTTAGATCACACATAGATAACACATGGATAAAAGGGACAAATTATTGCGCAGGTATGCGGGTTTGGAAGAACTGTCCATGATTATTGCGGGTTTATGCGTTGCAGAGCCAGGGGGAATAAAGCGAGAGGTATGGAGCAGGCGATAGGAAGTATGAAGCAAACTCCAATTTTACGCAGAATTTACTCCTCTTTTTCATTTCTTTCCGTAAAAACCCAGGTTTCTCAATTACGATTTTCATAATGCGGTATTCACCACCATTGCGAATTTCGTAATCGTCGTTTTACCAGCATTGCGAAATTGATAATAGCGCTTTTACCGGCATTGAAAATATCGTAAAAGTGGTTTAGAGGTATCTGGTAGGGGGATTTAAGGTTATCTTAGGGTATGGGAAACAGGAGGTATGAGGCAGGAAGGTTTTATTTAACGGGTGAAACCTGAGTGAACGCTTAGTGAATCACTAGTGAATCCTTAGTGAATGAAAAAGAATATGAAGTATGAAGCATGAGATATGAAGCGAAGATCAATGAAATTCAAAAAGAATCTTCGAGAAATGGGCTTTCAATGACTTGTACCGGTGCAATATATAAGGGTGATTTATTAACTATTAAATTTTGAATTATGAGAAGATTAGAATCTGGTTAAAAGAAACTGAAAGCTGAAAGCGGAAAGTTGAAGTCTATAAACCCAAACCCGTAACCGCGCGGGCCATAGGCGTCACGCTCACTTTCAGTTTTCAGTTTTCAGTTTTCAATTTATTAAGGCTGGTGCATTACAGTTATTGGGTTCTAATCCCGAATGGTGCCGCAAGTATGGTGAAGCCGATGACGATTGGCAGTACACCGAACGCGAAAGAGGCGGTAAGTATGAAGACTCTGCTAAAAGTTTTTATTAAGTTGAGAGTTGAAAGTGGATAGTGGACAGTGTGCGGACGGGACCAGACGCTGCGACTGGGGTGTCAAACAGGATTTTCACAAGGTGGCAATTTACTGCGAAATCGTCTGAGTTATTACTAGATGTTTTCTCAAAGGAAATTGTTGATCAAAACAGGATTTTTGTTGTTAACCTAATGAAGGCAATAGTTGAGTCTGGTAAGCATTATCGTAAGACTATCCCGGCGTGATGCAACGGTGATCGCAATGGTATTTTAGAGAAGAGGATAGAAGTCGAACCTCATCAAACTTCCATATATTTGTAGAAGCCCACAAACGACCCAATTTGACCGAACTAACCCAATACACAACCCAAAACCGGGTCGCCTACATCACCATTAACCGCCCCGGGAAACGCAACGCCCTTAATCCTGAGCTTGTGGAATCCCTTACCAGCCTGTTTTTACGGGCGGGGCATGATGAAGAAGTCAAAGTTGTGGTGCTTAAAGCAGACGGGGAAGTGTTCAGCGCCGGAGCAGATCTGGAGTATTTGCAGAAGCTGCAGAATAATTCATCGCAGGACGATTTGGAGGATACCGTTGCCATTAAGGAGCTGCTTTGGAGCATCTATACCCTGCCGAAGCTGGTAGTAGCGCAGGTGGAGGGACATGCAATTGCCGGCGGCTGCGGTTTGGCGGCAGTTTGCGATGTGGTTTATGCGGTGCCTGAAGCTAAGTTTGGCTATACTGAAGTACGGATTGGCTTTGTTCCGGCACTGGTTGCCTGTTTCCTGGTGCGGAAGCTGGGAGAGGGGCGGACGAAGGAGCTGCTGCTGAGCGGCGACCTGATCGATGCGGCAACGGCTTCAGCGTACGGGCTGATCAATTTTGTGGCGGAGAAGGGGGAGATCGCTAACAGTGTAAAAAACTATGCCGAACGTATGGCCGTGAGTGTTTCCGGCCAGTCGGTAGCCCTTACCAAGCTGCTGATCCATAAGGCGCAGAACATTTCTTTAGAGGACAGCCTGGAAGAAGCCATCAAATTAAATGTGCAGACCCGCTCCTCGGAAGACTGCAAAAAAGGCATCGCGTCTTTCCTGAATAAAGAGAAATTGGGTTGGTAGAACAAACAGGATCGCATTTACAGGGTTTACTAGATACCAGCCAGATGCGAGCCAAAACCACCGAAAATAAGCCTTATGAAGTATTCCTGATCGGGGATACCGGGAACATCAACCGGCATAAGCCGGACCCGGTACTGGAAACGATGAAATGCCATTTTGATAAAAAGCAGCATTCGGCTGTGGTTTTTCTGGGCGATAATGTATACCCCCGCGGCCTGCCCCCAAAAACCAATATACTATATAAAGATGCCGAAGATGCACTTAAAGCCCATTACGAGGCGCTGAAAGATTATCACGGCAAGGTGCTTTTTATATCCGGCAACCACGACTGGAACAAGGGGCGTAAAGATGGGTATGAATATATCCTGAGGCAGGAAAAGTATCTGGAAAAGCTGTTCGGCAGCAATGTGATGCAGCCGTCTGGCGGCTGTCCCGGCCCAACTGAAATTAACGTGAACCCGAATGTGACCATGGTTCTGATCAATACCCAATGGTGGCTCCAGCCGGGCTTCCGCCCGATAGGGCAGGGATGCGGCTGCCGGGTGGAATCGGAGAATGAGTTTTTTGAACACCTGATAAAGATCCTCGAGAATAATAAAGACAAGCGGGTTATTATTGCGGGCCATGCTCCGGTGTATAGCTATGCCATTCACGGCGGACGCTATAAGCTGAGCCACCACCTGTTTCCTTTTACGGTTTATCATAAAAAGGCTTATGTGCCCCTGCCGTTTATTGGTTCATTGCTGCCTATTTACCGGAAGTATTTTGGGGCAAAGGAAGACATCGCGCACCCGCGCTACCGGCAGATGCGCAAGCGCCTGATCCAGATCTTTAAGAGCCATAAGGGGCTTATTTATGCCGCCGGGCATGAGCATAACCTGCAGCACATTAACAAGGATGGCAATCATTATATAGTGAGCGGTGCGGGATCAAAGCTTAAATATGTTTTGCAGGAGGGGAAGAACCTCAAATTTGGAATGAAAGCCAAAGGCTTCTTTAAGATCCGGTTCGAGACGGATGGCTCAGCCATGCTTTCTGCCTGGGTTATTGATCCGGTATCGGAAAAAGGAGTTATGGTTTACGAACAGCCTCTGTCTTAAATTCCTTTGGTACCAGCACGGACAAGGCCTTGGGCATAACCGACAGTTTGATCTCTTTCACTTTACCAATTACTTCCCCATCAACCTGAAGAGTTGTTTTCCGGCTGGCTGTCACGGTTGCTTCCGAACAGGATATGATCTGTACGTAGTCGGATTTATGAA
>NZ_JBBJNI010000078.1:3602-18731 GCF_037719425.1 Daejeonella sp.
CCATAAACATTTTCCAGGCTATGGATAAAAGCTGCACCCGCGGGAACGGCTTTACAATAACAAGCTCGAACTTTCCATCATCGAGGATGCCGTGGGGGTTTATTACCGCCCCGGTGCCATATTTCATGGCATTAGCAAAGGTGATCGAAACACCTTTCGTCGAAAGTTCCTGCCCATCATAGGCAATATTAAAGCGATAGCTTTTCAAGAAGAACATTTCCCCGAACAGGTGCTTGGCGTAGGTTAATTTTCCACGTTTGGGATCTTTTTCAAAGCGTTTTACCACCCGTGCGTTTAAGCCTACATCGGCAAGGTGGATACAGATCTCCCCATTGATATCAATCAGGTCGATGGTTTGTTTCTTCCCTTTGGAAAGGAGCTTTAAGGCTGCATTAATATCGGTAATGCTGAGCTCCTTTGCCATTCCGTTGGCAGAGCCGTAGGGGATAATGGCGAGGGTGATCTTTGTATTGGCAAGGATCGCGGCGAGGAGCTTTACTGTGCCGTCACCGCCAGCCGCGGCCACAATAGACGGGCGGAACCTTTTGACCTCGGTGGTGATGCGTGATTCGTCATCCCCCATCATGTTATAGATCTGGAAATCGAAATTCTGGGATGCGGCCTGTTCTGAGATCAGTTCTTTGAGGGTGTCCTCACGCGCTGTCCCTGACTTAGGGTTTATAACAAATAAGACTTTGGTACGGCTTTTTGCTGTCTTTACGGGCTGCTTCATGGCTAAAGCTTCTCTTTGACTTCGAGGAGAAACTGTTTCAGCTTTTCTAACGAGTCAATCACCTTTTGGTTTTCCTTAACCTCACCTTTATTATTCCGGATATGGTCTTTGGCGCCCTGAAGGGTAAAGCCTTTTTCCTTAACGAGGTTAAAAATGATCTTCAGGTTCTCCACATCGTCCGGCGTAAAGAGCCGGTTCCCTTTTTTATTCTTCTTGGGCTGAAGGATATCAAACTCACGCTCATAGAAGCGGATCTGCGAGGCGTTAACGTCAAACATCTCAGTGACTTCACCCATGGTGTAGTAGAGTTTGTTTATGTCGCGATCTTTGTAGGGCATGCAAGGCAAATTTGTGCCATAAATGTAAGATAAAATTCAAAAAGAAAAGAGGTTGAGGAAGTGCGAAATGCACCACGGTTTATTTAACCGCAGAGTGCGCAGAGTTTTACCTGCCTGACGGTAGGCAGGCGCAGAGAACGCGGAGTTTTTGATAGAATTAAGTAAGAATTCTGCGGTACTATTAGAGTTCAGGGGTGGGAAAATGATTGTGGCCATTAGCCGCATCGTTTTCCCATACTTTAAAAAAACGCCGTCATCCCGAAGGAGGCACGACTGAGGGAACTCCGGTACTCCGGTTTAAATTACGCAGGTAAAAATCTGCGACTTTTCCGGTTAATGCAGATCAGCTAAATGCAGCTGTGTGTGATAGATATCTTTCAAGACTTTTTGAAAAGCAATTCCTGTGCTAATGGATCAGTGCAGCCGTGTGCTTCGCTATAGTTTTGGCAATTACGCGGGAGGTGAATTTGAAATTTGGCAGGTGCCAAAAGCTGCCGCTGCGCCCCCGTTTAGATTACGCGGGTTTGTGGTTCTATTGAGGGAAGTGTCTGCACTGCGTTTTATTTAACCGCAGAGTGCGCAGAGTTTTACGCAGAGAAGACAGAGTGAAATTTTGAGTTTCGAAAACCTCCGCGCACTCAGCGGAAAACTCTGCGACCTCTGTGTTTAATTCTGTTCCATGCAATTAGAACCCCTTCAAATCTCATATCTCAGTTCATCTCCTTATATTTGCACCCATGACCACCAATGAAATACGACAGGGATTTTTAGATTTTTTTAAGGGGAAGGGGCACCAGATAGTTCCATCGGCGCCGATCGTGGTTAAAAACGATCCGACACTGATGTTTACCAATGCTGGCATGAACCAGTTTAAGGAAGTGTTTTTGGGTGAAGCCCCGATCAAGTACTCCCGGGTGGCGGATACGCAGCGCTGCCTTCGTGTTTCGGGCAAGCATAATGACCTGGAAGAGGTGGGAATTGATACTTATCATCATACCATGTTTGAAATGCTGGGCAACTGGAGCTTTGGCGATTACTTTAAAAAGGAAGCTATTGCCTGGAGCTGGGAGCTATTGACGGAAGTTTATAAGATCCCGAAGGATCAGCTTTATGTATCGGTTTTTGAAGGGGATGAGAAGGAAGGATTGGCGAAAGACCAGGAAGCTTATGATATCTGGAAACAATATATAGCCGAAGACCGGATCATTCCCGGGAACAAGAAAGATAATTTCTGGGAAATGGGGGAGACCGGCCCGTGCGGACCGTGCTCTGAGATCCATGTAGATATGCGCCCGGAAGCAGAGCGCTTGAAAGTTAGCGGCAAGTCGCTCGTTAATAATGACGACCCGCAGGTGATAGAGATCTGGAATAACGTTTTTATGCAGTTCAACCGCCTGAAGAACGGCTCGCTGGAAAAGCTTCCCAATCAGCATGTCGATACGGGCATGGGGCTGGAGCGTTTGGTTAGGGTTATCCAGAAGAAAAATTCGAACTACGATACGGATCTCTTTCAGCCACTTATTCAGTTTATTTCGGAAAAATCAGGAATTCCTTATGACGGCGACTCCCTCCCCTCCGGGGAGGGTTGGGGTGGGGCTGTTGCGATGCGGGTTATGGCAGACCATATCCGGGCGATCTGTTTTTGTATTGCCGATGGCACTTTGCCTTCGAACAACAAGGCTGGTTATGTGATCCGCAGGATCCTTCGCCGTGCGGTACGTTATTCATATACCTTTTTGAACTTTAAGGAGCCTTTTTTAAACCAGCTGGTGCCTATCCTGGCAGAGCAGTTTGACGGCGTCTTCCCGGAACTGAAGAAACAGCAGGATTTTGTACAGAAGGTGGTGCTGGAAGAGGAGAACTCTTTCTTGCGGACTTTAGCAACAGGGATACAGCGCTTCGAGCGTTTTGAAACATCAGATAAAGTGATCAAAGGCGACTTTGCTTTTGAACTATATGATACATTCGGTTTCCCGATTGACCTTACCGAGCTGATGGCGCGGGAGAAAGGTTGGTCGGTAGACATGGAGGCTTTTGAATCCGAGCTTCAGCAACAGAAGTACCGCTCACGTGCAGCTACTGCAATTGATACCAGCGACTGGGTTGTAGTAAGCTCCGGCGATGAAGTTGAATTTCTAGGCTATGACGAGCTGGAATCTGAATGCCAGATTTTACGCTACCGCAAGGTGACTGCCAAAGGGAAAGAACAATACCAGGTTGTATTGAACCGCACGCCATTCTATGCCGAAAGCGGCGGTCAGGCAGGAGACACGGGCAAACTGGAAGATGCTTCGCGCCTGTTTGAATACTCGATAACAGATACTAAAAAGGAAAACGGCCTGATCATCCATTACCTGGATACTTTGCCCGATGAGCTTGGCGGCTCGTTCTGGGCTATGGTTGATCCGTCAAAACGGACCAATACCGAGAATAATCACTCGGCAACCCATTTGCTGCATGCTGCTTTGAAGCAGGTTCTGGGAGCCCATGTGAACCAGAAAGGATCATTGGTTAATGACGACTACCTGCGCTTTGATTTCTCGCATTTTTCGAAAGTAAGTGCTGAAGAGCTGGGGGAAATAGAAAAAATAGTGAATATGAAGGTGCGGGAGAATATCCAGTTGAAGGAAGAACGCTCAGTGTCATACCAGGACGCGCTTAAATCGGGAGTTACCGCACTATTTGGCGAGAAATACGGCGACTTTGTAAGGGTGATCACCTTTGATGATCATTTCTCGAAAGAGCTTTGCGGGGGAACGCATGTTAAGGCAAGCGGACAGATCGGATACTTTAAGATAATTTCAGAGAGCGCGGTTGCCGCAGGGGTCCGCCGGATAGAGGCGATAACAGGTGAACGCTCGGAGCAATATCTTAACGAGCAGATAGGCCAGGTATCAGGCCTTAAAGAATTGCTTAAAAATCCAAAGGACCTTCAGAAAGCAGTAGAGACTCTTATTGAAGAGAACAACCGTCTGAAAAAGGAGATCGATAAAAATACCCTCGAGCGTTCTGCAGGATTAAAGCATGAGCTGGCCAAGCTGGCTGAGAACATAAACGGCGTAAACTTCCTTGCTCAAAAGGTAGAACTGCCGAATGCCGATGCGGTTAAGAATCTGGCTTATTCTATCAAAGATATCCTCGATAATGTGTTCCTGGTGCTTGCTGCTGAAACAGACGGCAAGCCTAGTCTAACCGTAATGATCTCCGAAGGAGAAAAACCTGAACGCAAGTAATGTCGTACGTGAACTGGCAAAAGAGATCCAGGGCGGCGGCGGCGGACAGGCGTTTTTTGCTACTGCGGGGGGAAAGGATTCTTCCGGATTAGAGAGAGCGTTAATTAAGGCGAGAACATTTATCAGTTGAGAGTGGAGAGTTGAGAGTAGGACAACGGTTATCGAATACCGTTGTATAAGCGCACACTGGCAACTCTCCACTCTCAATTTTCCACTCTCCACTCATAATAAGTATATTTGCATACAAATGACGAATGCCCTAGATACGGTTAAAGAAAAATACGAACTTGTAGTCGGGCTTGAGGTGCACGTGCAACTATCGACTGCGAGCAAGATTTTTTCTACAGACTCTGCAGGTTTTGGCGCTGGCCCGAATGAGAACGTCAGCCCGGTAAGCCTGGGCCTCCCGGGAACACTTCCAAAGTTAAATAAGAAAGTTGTTGAGTATGCCATCAAGATGGGGCTTGCAACAAACTGCGGCATAAATACCCATACCCATTTCGACCGCAAGCATTATTTCTACGCCGACCTTCCGAAGGGATTTCAGACCACTCAGGACAGCGAGCCGATCTGTAAATCAGGTTATATAGATATACAAACTGCCAATCAGACTAAATCCCGGATCAGGATCTACCGGATCCACATGGAGGATGATGCCGGCAAGAGCATGCATGATCAGGATGAGCATGATTCACTGATCGATCTTAACCGTGCAGGTGTTCCTTTGATAGAGATCGTATCGGAACCGGATATCCGCTCGGCTGCTGAAGCTGCAGCATATCTGAATGAGATCAGGAAGCTGGTGAAATACCTGGATATCTGTGACGGAAATATGGAAGAAGGAAGTATCCGCTGTGATGCAAATATTTCGATCCGTTTGAAAGGTGCTATAGAATACGGGAACCGTTGTGAGGTAAAGAACCTCAACTCGATCCGGAATCTACAGCGGGCAATCGACCATGAATTTGTACGCCAGGTGGGCATCATTGAAGCCGGCGGGCATGTAGAGCAAAACACACTTAACTTTGATGCGGAAACTGGCAGCACCAGTCCGCTGCGCAAGAAGGAAATGGCTAATGATTACCGGTATTTTCCGGAGCCGGATCTTCAGCCATTAGTTCTGAGCGAAGAATATATTAACGAAATTGCAGCTTCCATACCGGAGCTGCCTGCGGAAAAGATCAGCCGCTATACATCTGAATTCGGTCTTTCCGAGTACGACGCATCACTAATCTCAGCTGAGAAAGAAACGGCTGAGTATTTTGACGCATTAGCATCGCATACAGCGCATTATAAGTCGGCAGCCAACTGGATGAACGGCCCGGTGAGATCTCATTTGAACGAGCAGGGTAAAACGATAACAGATCTTAGTATCAAGCCGTATGACCTTGCAGGCCTGATCGCATTGATCGAGGCAGGGAAGCTGAATTATTCAGTTGCGGCTCAGAAAGTGTTTCCTGAGATGATCGCTAAGCCCTGCGTTTCAGCCGAAGCGGCAGCAATCGAACTGGAGGTACTAATCGATACAGCCGACGACGAGCTGAGCAGTATTATAGAAGAGGTGCTGGGAAGTTATCCCGATAAGGTAAAAGAATACCAGAATGGTAAAAAAGGCGTTTTGGGTCTTTTCATGGGAGATATCATGAAGAAGTCGAAGGGTAAGATCAATCCCCAGGAGGCAAGTAAATTAGTAGTAGAAAAATTAGAACATAAATCGTGAAGAAATTAATCATAGCAGCCTTTGGGGCAATCCTTTTTGCAGCATCCTGCAAAAACAGTAATGAGCTTAATATTACCGGGAAAGTTGAAAATCCCGGCGAGGTTAAGAAGATACTCTTATACGAAGCCGATTCACTCGTTGACTCAGCCTTCCTGAACGAGGAAAGCGAATTCAAATTCAGGCGTGTTGCACCCGATGCGAATTTCTATACCCTGGTTATCGGCGAAAAGAACTTCCTGATCATCGGAAAGAATGGCGAGGAGATCGATCTGAGGACCAATTACACGGATACGACGAACACTTACAGTATTGAGGGCTCTGATGAATCTATCAAGGTTCAGACTATTAATACGATACAGGCCGATTTTGGTAAGAAATATCAGGAGCTGCAGCAGCGGTATGCGTCAGAGGTGTCTAGAGATATGTCAAAGAAGGATTCTGTTTACAATGCGCTAATGCCGGAGTTCCAGGCGAACATGGACAAATACTCTGAGACCGTTTTTAAATTTGTTGAGGATAATAAAGATAACCTTGCAGCATTTTATGCGGCAGGTACCATAGATCAGAATAAATACGAGCTAGAATTGCTCAAATACGCTGAGGAGATTAAGACAAAATTCCCGAAGAACAAAGCCGTAATGTTATTTGTGGCCAAGATGGACGGATTAAAACCAGTATCTGTCGGACAGCAAGCGCCCGATTTCGTGTTAAACAACCCTGAGGGCATCCCGATCAAATTATCTGAATATAAAGGCAAGTATGTGCTGCTTGATTTCTGGGCATCATGGTGCGGGCCCTGCAGGGATGAAAATCCGAATATTGTAAAACAGCACAAAGCTTTCGTAGCCAAGGGCTTTGATGTGCTTGGCGTATCCCTGGACGATAATAAAGGTGACTGGATGAAGGCCATCGCCTCTGATAATCTCAACTGGAAGCATGTTTCTGATCTTAAGCGCTGGGACAGCAAAATTGCTGCTCTATATAAGGTGGAAGGGATCCCGGCTTCATTTATGCTGGATCGGTCCGGTAAGATCGTGGCTAAGAATTTAAGGGGAGTTGAGCTGGAGAAATTCCTTGCGGAGACATTGAAATAAGAATACGAAATTGTTAACTCATTGTGAGTCTTTACAATTTCTTAATCTACGCTTAACGCGATAGTGTAATTAACAGCTTACTTTTATAAAAAATAATCCATCTATGAGTACAGCTAAGCATAAGGTCCTGATTGTTGATGATGAACCGGATATCCGGGAATTGATAGAATACAGTCTGAAAAAGGAAGGTTACCAGGTATTTACTGCTACTAACGGCCAGGAGGCTGTAACTGAAGCGAAACGGACACTCCCTGATCTGATCATTCTGGATATCATGATGCCTAAGATGGATGGTATCGAAGCCTGCCGGATCTTAAGATCAATGAATGAGTTTAAGAATACATTCATGGTTTTCTTAACTGCACGAAGCGAGGAGTATTCTGAAATAGCAGGCTTCAATGTCGGCGCTGATGATTATATCGCCAAGCCGATCAAGCCAAGGGCGCTTGTGAGCCGTGTTAACGCTATATTAAGGCGGAATGTGCAGGCCGAAGCTGAAGAAGGCAATAAGCTGGAGATCGCCGACCTGATCATAGACCGTGAGGCATATCTTGTTTTCCGTGATGGAGAACGGATTACTTTAGCTAAAAAGGAGTTCGAATTATTATATCTGCTGGCCTCCAGGCCCGGCAAAGTTTACACCCGCGACGTTATCCTAAATGCAATATGGGAAGAGTCGGTTGTGGTAACTAACCGCACCATCGACGTTCACATCCGCAAGCTGCGTGAAAAGCTCGGCGACCGGTATATAAGTACGGTTAAGGGGGTGGGATATAAGTTTGAGGAGAAATAAGCCTACCTTTGCGGCATAATCCATTGCCCGTGAAATTCCCAGCATTCTCAGACCTCATCCTTTTTGAAAATAACAATCTTATTGTTGTCAATAAGCCGGCGTTTTTAAGCTCGCTTGATGACCGGGAAGGGGGAGAGATCAACCTTCTGCGTTTGGCGAAGCAATACTCTGATGATGCGCAGATCTGTCACCGGCTTGACCGGGAGACCTCGGGGGCTTTGATCATTGCTAAAAATCCGGAAACTTACCGCTTTGTTTCGATGCAGTTTGAACATCGCAAGGTGAATAAGGTTTATCATGCGGTAATTAATGGTACTCAGGTTTTCGAGGATCTGCATGTGGATCTTCCAATTTTGAACCTTGGCGGGAAGAATGTGGCGATCAATCGCCAGGAAGGAAAAGCAGCCGAAACGATCTTTAATTCACTCAAATACTATAAGCATTATACCCTGGTAGAGTGCAGGCCGATTACGGGCAGGATGCACCAGATCAGAATCCACCTGGCTTCACAGCGGGCTAATATTGCAGGTGATGAGATGTATGGCGGTCTGCCAGTATTTCTGTCCCAGATCAAACGCGGGTATAAGATCGGCAAGGATCAGGAGGAGCTTCCGATCATGAAGCGTTTTGCATTGCATGCAAGGCAGATCACTTTTAAGATCGACGAGAATACTGAGATGTCATTCGAGGCGCCTTACCCTAAGGACTTCGCAACCCTGATCAAGTTACTGGATAAGTTCGACGCTTAATTTGATACCGCTTCGTAGAATGAGGCGACAGCTTCCCATTCCGGGTCCGGTTCAAAAGTATACGAGGCAAAGCGCTTATTCTCATCCCTGATCTTATTCAGGATTGCCGATGCTTTCTTCTGGTCTTTGGAATTAATGTAAAGCAGAATGTCGCGGGTTCCGTTCATCGTGGTTGTCCCCACATGGCAGTATTTGAAAGCTGCACTCAGCTCCCGTATGATCCGGGATTGCAGCTCATGAAAAATCACAGCTTCTTTTTCTGTAGGGTGTCCGTTCTGATCCTTGTCGGTAGTATTTACCTGCACGAATAGTGAAAGCGGAAACATCGCTTTGTTCTTGTAATTCTTGTACTGCTTGTTTATAACCGCAATGCACGGCTTGCCATCAAGCTCGAACTTAAGGGTGGTGAAAACATCTTCGGGTTTTACGGCAGCAGGTTTCGGCTGGGCGGTATTCTCCGCTTTCTTGCTTTGGGAGCAGGATACTAAGGGGAGGAGGGAGAGTAGCAAGAGATAGAGGTTCTTCATTTTAAAGTGCATATAATTAACCGCAAAGTACGCCGAGTACAACGCAGAGTACGCAAAATACGCGCAACGTATAATATAACTTTAGCAAAGTTTTTCATCCTACTTTGCGAACTTTGCGAAAACTTTGCGTCCTCTGCGGTTACAAATCTCTGCGGTAAAACTCTCTGCCCAGCTAATATCCCAGTATTTTCAAAACCTGCTTACTATTCTGCTCTTCGCCAAAAACTTCAAAATTGAAAGTCTCATCGCGGTTTCGGCGAATAATAACATGCTTGGGAGAAGGGAGCAGGCAATGATGAATACCGCCATACCCGCTTAGTACTTCCTGATATGCACCGGTGTGGAAAAAGCCAAGATATTGTACCTTACGTGTTTTAGGCATGAATACGTTGTTCATGTGGGCTTCCTGGCTATAATAATCCTGTCCGTCGCAGGTAATGCCGCCAAGGTTGACACGCTCATATTCAGAATCCCAATTGTTAACGGGCGCCAGGATATATTTCTGGTTAAGGGCCCAAACATCGGGAAGGTTTGTAATGAAAGAACCATCCAGCATGAGCCATTTTTCACGGTCGTTCTGCTGTTTACGTCCTAATACTTTATATAAGATACCAGAAGCTTCCGCTACGGTGTATTTTCCAAATTCGGTAATGATATCCGGCTCGATCACATCGTGCTCAGCACAGATCTCTTTGATGCGCTTTACGATCTCGTTAACCATGTACTCATAGTCGAAATCGAAAACCAGTGAATCTTTGAATGGCATACCGCCGCCGATGTCAAGCGTGTCGAGGTCAGGGTTGACCTTTTTGAACTTGCAATACAGGGTCACGTATTTCTCCAGCTCGTTCCAGTAATACGGGGTATCAGAAATACCTGAATTAATGAAGAAGTGAAGCAGTTTCACCTTGAAGTTAGGTTTCTGGGCGATCTTGTGATTGTAGAACTCGATCACATCTTCCAGCCGGATACCAAGCCTTGAGGTATAGAATTGTGAGTCAGGCTGTTCCTCTGCCGCGATGCGGATACCGAGGATACAGGGGATATCTAATTCATCATCGTAGATATTGAATTCTTCCTTGTTATCCAGAACAGGCACGATGTTTTTATATCCATCATGAAGCATATCAATGATATATTGCTTGTACTGGAAGGTTTTAAATCCATTGCAGATAACCGTGATGTCTTTGTTTAATGAGCCTTTCTTTTCCAGCGCATCAATCATCGGCATATCAAATGCAGAAGACGTTTCAAGGTGAATATCGTTCTTTAATGCTTCTTCAACAATATGTCGGAAGTGCGAGCTTTTTGTGCAATAGCAATATTTGTAACTGCCCCTGTAGTTGTTCTTTACTATAGCGCCCTGAAAAAGCAGTTTTGCCTGCTGTATCTTCTTGCTAATGATAGGAAGGTAGGTAAACCTTAAGGGGGAACCGTAAGTTTCAATCATTTCCATGAGGTTTAAATCATGGAAGTAAAGCTCATCATCGATGATATCAAAACCTTCCTGGGGGAAGCCAACGCTTAAATCAAGAAACTCCGCGTAACTCTGCATTTTTTTATAATTTTGGCAAAGATATAAAAAGCATATAGCATAGAACATACACCAGCGTGTAAAAGTTTCTATCTGGGTTTTGCTAAGCACAAGGGATATGCGGGAATTAAGAATCATAGAAGTCAAGTCAGAAATTGGTGCCGGGACAAGAGGGTCAAGCCTTGGAAGCGATGCGATAAAAATTGCTGCACTTGACTTCGGGAGCCGTTTTTTCAAGCAGCACAAGCTGACCGAAATTCCAAATGAGAACCACCTGCTTCTTGAATCGTCCGGGAATGCACATGCTAAGCGGATCTCAGGTGTGCTGACAATGACAGAACGGATCGCTGATGAAGTTTGCAAAACTCTTCTGAACAAAGAATTCCCGGTCGTCCTTTCGGGAGATCATAGCTGCTCGGCTGGTACAGTATCCGGCATCAGGAAAGCCTTCCCGAAACTGAAGGTAGGAGTGATCTGGGTTGACGCACATTCTGATATTCATTCCCCTTATACTACGCCTTCCGGCAATATGCACGGTATGCCTATCGCGGTATTGCTGGATGAAGATAATTTAGAATGCAGGGTAAATACACCGGATCAGGAAACGCTGAATTACTGGTACCAGTTAAAGAATATAGGCAACATTGCGCCGAAGATAACTTATGGCGACCTTGTTTATATTGCCCTAAGAGATTTTGAAAAGGAGGAGAAATACCTGCTTGACAAAAATACGGTAAAGATCTACCCAATTTCAGTTATCCGTAAAGAAGGTGTTGAGAAGATTGCTGATGCAACACTGATGTATCTGGATCATTGTGATCTGATATATGTTTCATTTGATGTGGATTCACTGGACCCGTCACACCTGAAAGGAACGGGCACACCTGTACCGGGCGGTATGACCAAGACAGAAGCCGAAGCTTTGGTGGTGAAACTGGTGAGTAATAAGAAGGTTTGCTGCTTTGAAATCGCGGAAGTTAATCCAACGCTTGATAAAGATAATCTGATGTCGGAAAATGCCTTTGAGATTTTGCGGCATGCCAGCGACACAATACTTAACCTTTAGAATAGTACGGGGCTTTGCCCGGATAATATGGCGATAGAAGATAAAATAGTTCAGAATATTATTGAGGCTGTACAAGCGCTTTACGGTACAGCAGTTAAAGCCGATAAGATCGTAATCCAGGAAACCCGCAAAGAGTTTGAAGGTCAGATAACCGTCGTTACCTTTCCATTCACCCGGTTCTCTAAAAAGACACCCGAACAAACGGGCGTGGACATTGGCGAGTACCTAAAAGAACATCTTGTTGACGTCATTGATTTTAATGTGATCAAAGGCTTTCTGAATCTATCTATTTCTGATGAGTACTGGACAAATTGCCTTCTAACAAATATCCTCGATACAAATTACGGACAGTTCGAGCCGAACGGCGAAAAGGTAATGGTTGAGTATTCCTCGCCAAACACAAATAAGCCTCTGCACCTGGGTCACGTTAGAAATAACCTGCTGGGATATTCTGTCGCTCAGATACTATCAGCCAATGGATATGATGTGATAAAAGTCAACCTGGTTAACGACCGGGGAATCCATATATGTAAATCCATGCTCGCCTGGGAGCAGTTCGGGAATAATGAAACACCCGAAAGCACCGGATTGAAAGGTGATCACCTGGTTGGAAAATATTACGTCATTTTCGATAAGGAATATAAAAAGGAGATCTCTAAACTGGTTGCGGCCGGCCAAACGGAGGATGAAGCGAAGAAAAATGCACCGGTTATAAAGCAGGCGCAGGAAATGCTTTTAAAATGGGAGGCTGGCGATCCGGCTGTTAAAGAGCTGTGGGCAAAAATGAACGGATGGGTTTATGAAGGGTTTGGTGAAACCTATAAGAAGCTCGGCGTTGATTTCAAGAAATACTATTATGAGTCTGATACCTACCTGTTAGGTAAGGACACCATAGACGAAGGACTGGAGAGTGGGGTATTCTTTAAAAAAGAGGATGGCTCTGTCTGGATTGACCTGACAGAAGACGGTCTTGACCAGAAACTGGTTCTTCGTGCTGATGGCACTTCTGTATACATTACCCAGGATCTGGGAACCGCACAGCTTAAGTACGACGACTTCAAAATGGATAAGTCTATTTACGTGGTTGGGAATGAGCAGGACTACCACTTCAAAGTGCTTTTCCGGATCCTTGAGAAATTAGGCAAGAGCTGGGCAAAGGGGCTGTTCCATCTTTCATATGGTATGGTCGACCTTCCTTCAGGAAAAATGAAATCGCGGGAAGGAACTGTTGTTGATGCGGATGACCTGATGGACGAGATGATCCGTACTGCAAAGGAGAGGACAGAGGACCTTGGAAAAGTTGAAGGTTTTTCGGACGAAGAAAAAGGCATACTTTACGAGATGATCGGGATGGGCGCGCTCAAATTCTTCCTGTTAAAAGTAGAGCCTAAGAAACGCCTGCTGTTCGATCCTAATGAATCGATAGACTTTCAGGGCCACACCGGGCCATTTATACAGTACACTCACGCCAGAATCCGCTCGGTAATGGCAAAGGCTGGTTATAGTGGCAAATTGAGTCAGAGCTACACGCAGGCACTCACCCCTTTGGAAAAAGACCTGATTGTTACCCTTTCGAAATTCCGGGATGTGATTGCAGCTTCGGCAAAGGAATACAGTCCGGCGCAGATCGCAAACTATGTGTTTGAGCTTGCCAAGCTATTTAATAAGTTTTACCACGAAGAAAGCATTCTGAAGGCAGAAGAAGCCGACGTGAGAAATTTCAGGCTCGACCTTGCTTCGGCGACGGCCTCGGTTATTAATAAGAGCATGAGGCTGCTGGGGATTAGGGTGCCGGATCGGATGTGAGTTGGATCGGTGAAGATGATCGGTAATCAGTGTTCAGTAAACAGTAATCAGTAATCAGTGTTCAGTATCCATGTCGATAAAACGTTTGTTCTGATAGCACTGAATACCGATTACTGAATACTCTCTAACTACTCCTTCTAAATTTCTTCGAGATAACCAAGTCTTTACCACCTCCCTTATAATCGTAGAACCCGCTGCCGGACTTAACTCCTAATTGTCCGGAGGCAGCCATATTAACCAGGAGGGGCGAAGGTGAGTATTTAGGGTTTCCGAATCCGGTGTAGAGTACGTTCAAAATAGCGAGGCAAACATCCAGGCCAATGAAATCCGCTAGCTGCAGGGGTCCCATGGGATGAGACATTCCCAGCTTCATTACCGTATCAATTTCGGAAACTCCTGCTACACCTTCATGAAGGCATTGTATAGCCTCATTGATCATCGGCATCAGGATGCGGTTGGCCACAAAGCCCGGATAATCGTGGACCTCAACCGGCACCTTATGTATATCTGTCGCAAGGCTCATTATTGTTTTTGTAGTTTCATCGGAGGTGTTAAAGCCCCTGATAACTTCCACGAGTTTCATAACCGGTACAGGATTCATGAAATGCATGCCTATTACCTTGTCAGCACGGCTTGTTACACCGGCGATCTTAGTTATAGAAATGGAGGAGGTGTTTGAAGCGAGGATAGCCTTAGGTTTGCAAAGCTTATCCAGATCGGCAAATATTTTCAGCTTGATATTCATGTCCTCAGTGGCGGCTTCAATAACCAGATCTGATTCTTTCACCCCCTGATCCATTTGGGTGAAGCTTTTGATATTCGCGAGTGCCTCTGTCTTTTGTGCGGCGGTAATTATTTCTTTAGACACCTGCCTTTCCAGATTTTTATCGATGGTAGCCAGCGCAGCTGTGATCCTTTCTTGCGAAAGATCTATCAGGTTTACCTTGAAGCCAGACTGTGCAAAAGTATGCGCTATTCCATTTCCCATGGTACCCGAGCCGATCACTGAAATAATTTTCATCTGTATATAGTTGTTTTTAATGGTGATGAACCTGCCTGCGGCAGGCAGGCTCATGCAGATTTCATATAAAGAATATTTTTTGAAGAAATAAGATGCCAGAGCACCGATTGTATTTGGCAAAGGTAATAAATATCAAATCTCTTAGAAGCCGAAAAACGCGTGTGTTAATTTCAAAAAAGCCACTCTTTTCAAGAATAATTAATTCAAAATCTTTGTACCGTTACATTAAAAATAGTTCTCAGGGGCATAAACGATAATTAGCTAACTAATTAATAGTCAATTATTTGAAAAGGAAGTAATGTACATAGAAGTAATAGATCGTTTAAGAATATCCTTATCCGCAACACCTTTGTTACGCTAAGGTGACACGTCAAATACAGATATGTGTGCGAAAACAGCTATCCTTGCAAATTAGTACCCGTTGCCTATTGGGTATGCAACCAATTATTTAAATAAATTATTTGAAGTAGGCGTTTAGTTGATAATCATTTTATAGGTGAAGGGCGGTTTTTCGA
>NZ_JBBJNI010000079.1:0-18524 GCF_037719425.1 Daejeonella sp.
TTTTCCACTGCCTTGCCGGATTTTGAACCAGCATATTGTTAACCGCCAGGATGGAGTTCCGACCCATTCTAATCATCCCATCTCCGCTATCGCCCCAGAATGTGACATTACACAGATTCGGATATTGTACTTTGTAGGTGTTCAGAAACGTATAAAGATCATTAACGCCCATGGTTTCATTCAAATACGTTTCCTGTTCAGCAACTGTCTTAGTTGACAATGGCCCTACCATAGTCGTCCAGTTTGAATATTCCGGGCTATATAAAGTACACACAGCTTCATCTTGACTGATCATGTGCTTGTATATAAATGAAAAATGATCTACTTCCGGCGCCATTTGGGCGAAAAAGGTTGAACTGCCTGTTGCAGTATTAATACCCTTGAACCAGCTACCCATAGCAGCTCCGGGGAACAGAAAGGTTTTTGTTTTAAGCCAGCCATTCGTTTTTGCATTTATTTTTTGCGCTATCAGTAATGATTTTGCAAGTACCTGACCACTGGTTTCCAGGTTGTTTTCAATAAGGGCTATGCCGCTTATATGGCTTTTGGCTTCTGCATTTTTGCTAAGGATGACTCTCATCTCTTCTGCAAAATCTTCGGCTCCGGTATTGCCTGCTCCACTTTTCTGCAACCACTGTCTTTGCCATAAATACACTTTTATGGCAGGCGCATTATTTTTCAATGCTATTACCATATTTATAACTTCGTTATGAATATCAGCGGTAGTTGTTCCGGGAGGCATGATGCTTAGCTCTGCAACTTTTAGAACGACAGCAGGCACTCCCAGCGAATCCAGCTTGCGTGCCGCCTTTGCATAGCTCAGCCCTTCAGTTTCATATCTTGCGGAACTGGCATCGTCCTGGGCATTCATTTCATTTTTCCATTTTAAACCCTTAATCGCCAGGCTGGCCGAAGATATAGAGGCATTAAACTTATTCGATCCGGTAACTTCTAAGCTGGGCTCATCATTCACTGTTTTTGAACAGGACATACCGATTAAAACGCTTATTAAAACGATTGATTTTGAGATAATTTTCATAATTCTACTTGTTAGTTAATTAATAATTTTTTCACTCATGATAACCACTTGAACTATTGCTGCATGTTCATACAACGTTTCGCTACCAGCCAGGGTTCTGTCCGTCTTTTTTCATGTTCGGAACAGCAAGTTACCGAATGGTTTTTTGTAAACTAAAAGTATCTTTCACAGGTAAAACGAATATCTCAATTAGGGGTATAATTCGTCTCAAAATTGAGATTTCTCTTGTTTTTATTTTAGGATAATATTCCGCATTCCGATGCCTTCGCCTTGATTGCTCATTTACCTAAAAAGCGTTCTCCTGAAATAATGACTTCCATGTATAAAAATGAAGATCAAGAACAGGATGATCCCGACAGTAACAACGAACCTGTCTAATTTCCGGTCCTCAATAAAGGTGTTGAAGAGCATGTATAGGATAAGCCCGGCAAGTCCGCCAAGGCTGTTTGATATTAAGTCGGTGATGTCGGTTACACCAATAGCAAATATATATTGGATCACTTCAGCCGTCAGGCTAAAGGCTAGAATAATAAGGAACTTCGCTATAAAGCCGGTCCTTTTGTAAACGACATTCAGCAGCACCCCGAATGGAATGAAGAACAGCCAGTTTAATAGTATTTCCCGTTTTACGGCATATAAAAAGGGAGTGAGGTTAACGCTTCTGTGATGACGGTTGACGATGTGGGAAATATCGAATTGAAGTTTGAATAACACGAGCCAGATCAACATAATGATGTAGACAGTCAGCAATGCTTTGGAGAGCGTTTTTTCCATACAAGCGTGATTTATATCAAATGAGAAAAGCGGCTATTTTCAATATCAGGATTAGTATCCCAACAGAAAGATAAAATGGCCACCATTTCTTACTGGCAGCCCAATGCTCGTTTTTGGAGTTTCTGAACCGTAAACCAAAAACTATCAGAGCGACAGGTCCTAAGAAGGAAAGTATTTCTAATGCGGTCATATTTCCGGCACTTGTTTGTTGCGAAATAAATATATGTAAAAAAGGGAAAACAGGTTGTCATTCTGGCGAATGCCAGAACCTCCCTATAATAAATCCACCAGAAAGGTAATATTTATTACCAAACAGCCATGTCCTTAAAGCGAAGCAGGTTTCTTTACCAAAGCGGCGACTGTTTCTACCAGGTATTCTATTTCGAAGGGTTTGGGGATATACCCGTCTGCAGGGCAAATAGCAATTTTCAAATTATGTGCGGCTGACATCAGGATCACAGGAATATGGGCAGTTTTTGAATTAGCTTTCAATTCATTGCATAATACCCGTCCATCGTATCCTCCCAGTATGATATCTAAAAGGACTACGTCGGGATTAAATGTATGGACAGTTGAAAGCAGATCATTACCGGTCTGGCAACACTGGACTTCGTAGCCTTCACTCTGAAGGATGAGTTCTATCACCTCGAGAATTTCTTCGTTATCATCAACTACTAAAATTCTTCCCATTGGTTTATTTTTAGTTTACGTGGACCGCGACTTTATTGATCAGATAGTCTATCTCGAACGGCTTTGCTATGAAACCCTCAGCTTCACAGCTTGTTTTATCAATATTATGCGAGGCAGAGATCATTACGATTGGTACCTGTAAGGTCTGAGGATCGTTCTTAAGCTCGCGACAAAGCTCCAGACCGTTATATGCACCCAGCATAATATCCAGAAGGATCAGATTTGGCTGGGCTAATAATACCTTTTGCTTTAGATCTTCACCTGTGTCAACGCATAAAACGTCATAGCCTTCGCCCTGAAGGATTATTTCAATTACATTGAGGATCTCATGATTATCGTCTACGACCAAAACTCTTTTCATCACTAAACAAATGGTTTTATAATATTCAAAAAGGAGCCAGCCCTATGGCAAGCTCCTCTTTTAGTTTATAATAGGTAGGATACTTAAATAGCAAGTTGTGTGCCGTTAATAGGGGGGTAAGTACCTGTTTATTTAGCGTAAATGGCGCAAAGGGAAATGTGTGAAGCGCACGGAATTGACAAATGGGAAGTCAGTATGGATAAGATGACGCACTTGAGCGGGTGGGGAACTTAAGCTGAAGCCTGACTTTCCTTTTTTGTAAATAATCTTTTAAACCACCTTTTGTAATAATCCGCATCAAACAGTACCGAATCAGCGGTAGCTTTATAAGTCAGAAACGCACCCAGCGGCGCTAAGACAAAAATAGCGATCCACATGCCTATAAAGGGAGATAAGGAACCGTCCTTTGCATATTTTTCGCCGATTGTGGATATAATGTGGTAGAGGAGGAAGAATAGCACCGACATAACCACAGGAAGTCCCAGGCCGCCCTTACGGATAATGGCCCCGAGAGGTGCTCCAATAAAGAATAATACCATACAGGATGCCGCGAGGGTAAACTTGCGGTTAAGCTCAATCAGGAATCCCCTGATCCGTCCCTTATTGTCGGCGGTAAAGAGTTGTTTGCGTCCCAATACATCTCTAACTGTCCGTATCTGGTCCTTGCCGGCCGTTATTGCTGATAAATGCTTGTCTTTGGGAACTAACTCCAGCACATCCTTATATTTTCCTTTCAATTTTACGGCCGCCTTTGGGCTTAAGGAATCTGTTCTGTATGTCCGTGCCAGCAGGTCCACGTCTTTATAGGTCGACCGGATATTGCTGTCGCCTTTTAACTCAAATGAATCGCGATACATCTTCAGCTGATTAAGGCTCATCATCTGGTAATTCGATTTGAAAAGATCTTCGTCTGTCCGCTTTAAACCGAAGCTGGAGAGGTCGAATTTCTGCTCGGTCTCCTTAAATTGAGTCCGCATAAAACGCTGCCTGGGGTTATAAGTACCGCTCGTTCCGGGTGTTTCTTCATATCGGTAGCCGTCTTTAAGCTTCAATACCAGCATCTGGTTATCGTCAGTAGTGTACATACGACCTTCTTTCGCCAACAATGAGTTCAAGTTTCCGTTGCTTGTGTTCCGGTCCCAGATCCTTACATCGTGCAGGGTCTGATCAGCATCTTTTTTCCTCACGCGGATAGCGTAGCCGGGGATACTGTTGTTGATTATGCCATCCTTGATGAGGAATGCAGCCTTTTGATTCCGGACATCATATAGCAGGGAGCCCATTTTCAGATTGGCTTTTGGCAGTATGTAATCAGAAAACAGGAACGCGCCTATGCTCAGCAACCCTACGGTTATGATTAAGGGCATCATAGCGCGCTGCAGGGGAATTCCCGCCGACTTAATAGCAACGAGCTCATAGTTCTCACCGAGGCTGCCGAAAGTCATAATAGAAGAAAGAAGAATTGCGAGGGGGAGTGCCATGGCTATTTGGGTAGTAGAAGCATAGAGGAGCAGCTCCAGAATCACGTACCATTCAAAACCTTTCCCGATCAGGTCGTCGATGTATTTAAATAAAAATAGCATCAGCAAAATGAACATCACGATGAAAAAAGTAACGATAAAAGGCTGAATAAAGGCTTTTAACACTAATAGATATACTTTTTTCATGAGGCCCTCATTGTACGTTAAGCATATGAATCGACTATGACCCTGCGTACGGCAGGCCACAATAATTCAATTGCAAAAATACGGAAAATTTAATCCCTAGGCTCCTAATACGCTTACCAGATATTGAATTTGATTATCCCAGATTAGTTTCCGGTCCTGAAGGGTATCGTCGGTCGCGAAATCGGTTATTGAAAGGGCTACGTCGTTAGTCAGTTCATCCTGCACAATTTCCATCTCAAAGTAGCAATGCGGTTCATCATCAAGCCATTTGAATTTAACGTGCTTGTTTTCTTTGATAGAAAGCAGTTTTGCTTTTTGCTGTTCGCCATCCCAGGTAAAGGTGTATACCTGGTCGCGATAATTCACATCATCGGCAAACCACTGAGCCAAACCATTAGGTTCATTAAGAAAACCAAACAATATTTTAGGAGATGATTTTACTTCATACTCAATATTAAACTTCTTCTTTTCTGACATTCCTATAATTTATTTGATCTCGTGAGGCGTTTTTTTTGCGATTAGTTTCTAAAGAAAAGTAATTTCCTCTATATTTGCAACTCTCTTTTAAGAGGGTGTCCGGTGACAATATAATTGTTGTAAACGACAAACACTTACTAGAAAGAGGATTGTTTAAAAATAAATTTGGCGGGGTAGCTCAGATGGTTAGAGCGCAGGATTCATAACCCTGAGGTCGGCAGTTCGATCCTGCTCCCCGCTACGTAGAAGCTCACAGAAATGTGGGCTTTTTTTGTTTAAATAAATTACACTCAGGTCGGCTTTCGATAGCTATTGTGATCGATCCTGCTCCCCGCTAGTTAAGAAGGCCTTTTTAGCGCCTTTTTTGGTTTAGCAGTGTCGTGAGTCAGCAATTGAGTCAAAATGCAAATAGAATTACGTCGGCTCCCGATAGTCGCGATAGCTATCGGGATCGGCTTTCCATCCCTGAATACTTCTTATTTCAATTATAAAATGTGGCTTTATGAACCCTCTGATAGTGGCAAATATCATTATGCTTTTCCCTGCTCATTCTCATTCATCAAACTAACGATCTGGATTTCGGTATTCGTATTCTTTTTTAATAGCGACTGTTTTAAAGTTAAAGGCTTTTAGCCTTTCAAACAGTCCGATTTTTAGGAGTTGTTACACCGTCATTCAACATAAAGTACAACACCAACCACCAAAAGCGATGAATATCGATTTAATAAAATTATATGCAAATCCTTCCAGAACATCCGGATGTAGCTATTTTAAAATACCTAGTCTTAGCGATTTTCTTGCGCCTCCCAAAGGTTTAACTTTGTCCTATCAGCAGAACAAAAGCTAAGCCTAGCTTTTTTCAATGAAAAAAAATATGATTTTAAATGACTTAAAAAAATATATGAGGAACAGGAAGAACCTTTATTTAAATCACAAAGGATCAAACCCTTGGTATTAATTCAATTTTCTGTTTCTCCGTCCGTTATATTAGTAAAGGATATAAATACTAAATAAAATAAATCTGAGATTAAGCAAGAGTAGATGAGAAGATTTTGATTTTTGGGTAATTTTTATGATTAATAGACTTGCAATCCATTGTTAGAATTATGAAAAAAATATTTTTGTTCCTTATAATATTATTCTATATCGAAAATGCAAATGCTCAGTACAATTGTATTGATAGTGATGACCTTTATGACAACGACGGATTAAAAATAAGTTATTGTACTGTTTCCTTAGGCTCGGATGGACCTTGTCAAAAATTTGAGGTCACCATTTATATATCAAACAGCAGCAATGTTAAAAAAGACATCTCAGGAAGCCGAATAATTATTAAATCAGGCGCAAGCCAGTTTCCTGCTGCTGGCTCTTGTTTAAAAGCTGAGGATATTGATATCCCGTTTCCAGGCCAAAATTACGGCTACTCTACCGCAATGAATCCAGGCTACAGTTTTTCTAAAAAACATATTGTTTATACAAATGGCGTAAGGCCAACTTTCAGTTTTTATATTACGCCTAACAATAGGGAAGTTACCGGAGACTGGTCTGAATGGAGAACTACTACTTGCTATCCAAAGCTTCAATATCAAGTTAAAAAGGTTGAATTAAATAACTTAAATTATCAGGTACACATGTACTATCGGGTTAAATCATCATATAGTGAACCTGTACAATTTGTATTTGATTTACTGAATGGCAATGGTGAAAAAGAATTTGGAGATCCCCGGACAGTGCAACCTAATCAAACAATTGAGTTTGTTCATAAGATGAAGGGATTAATAATTAAAGGGATTAGAATTTCTAATGCAAAGTTTAGCAATGGCAAAAGTTTAGAATGCAATGGAAATGATAAGGTAGATGGAGGAGAATCAGACAAGGTGTTAGTAGATGAAATTAACAGCTATTTATACCAAGTAGACGACAATAATATAATTAAAAAGGGCATCATACAACGTTTAGAGCGTGCCCAACACAACCCGTCAGGTTCCGCCAGTTCATATTCTAACGTTTTAAAAGACGAAAAGGAGAATGCGAGAAAACTCGTAGCATCATTAGGCAAAACAACCATATCACAACCAAATTACGATGATTTAGTTCCGCGGGAAAGACAGCTAGTTAAAGAAATTAAAACCCTAGAACCCAATGCAAAAGTGTATGTGTGGGAAGGCAACTTAAATAGCAATCAAGATTATGTAATTCAAAAAAGAAAAGAAAACATCAGTTTCTTAGAAAATTATTTGGAAGAAACAAAATCGAATGCTACTAAAGAACAAGCAGCCATAGAAAAACAAAAAGAAGCAGAGAAAGAAGCCTTTGATAGCAATATAAAAAAAGGTGATGCGGCTTTTGGCAATAAAGATTATACAGAAGCTATGGGTCATTATCAAACAGCCAAAAGCAGCACAACGGATGCGAATAATCAAGCGCAAGCGCAACGCAAATATGATGAAGCTTTTGAAGCCCATAAAACATTGCAACGGGCGGAAAGAGTTGCGAATGCAAAAGATCAAGACAAAAAAGAAGACGCAGCCTACGGTGCGGCAGCCACGTCAACGGCTGGCTTAATGGCTATGTTAACAGATAGATACGCATATAAACCTGCATATTTTAGATTTCAAGCAGCCCTCGGAGTTGATAATTTTCCTTTGATTTTAAATACAGATATTTTAACCAAATCAGAAACATCTACGTCATTACACCCCACAATTTCATTAGGTTTTAAATTTGGCTTTTTAAATACACGAGGCATTTCAATTCATTTCAATCCATCATTCGCGTATGGTATTAACGCATTTAATACGGGCACTAGTGGGGTACATGTAAACACTGGCGTTACTAGCACATTATTTTTAGGCAGAAAGGCAACCAGTAAGATAAAATTATTTGCAGAAGGTGGCTACTTGGATAGATTGGGCAATTTAAGCTATGATTTAGATGCCGCCGCCGCTGGATCATCAGCAACAGATCAAGTAGAAAAGGGTGAATATAAATACAGTGTTATAAAATATGGAGGTGGGTTAATGATGCACTTTATTAACAAAACAGCCCTTAAAGAATCTTACATTAAACCTGGAATGTTCTTCGAGAAAATGAGTTTTTCAGAACCTAATAGTAAACCTGTTATGTTGTTTAACCTACAAACTAACATAGATAGTTTTATCATAATAGACTTTAGTTATAGTAAAAATTATGCTATAGGGGGTAAGATGTTATATCCGAAAAATTTCATTCCAGAAAACCAAGATTTTTGGAGTATCAAATTAATTCGGCAAGGTGCATTTTAAAAACATACTTAAAATATATCATCATGTATAAATTAACACCAATCGTATTTTTAACATTGCTTGCCTGTTTTACTATAAGCTGCAATAAAGAATCATTAATAGAGGGAATTAAAACCGCCCCAGATCAATCCAACAGTGGAACCGGTAATAATTCAATAAGCAAAGTACCTACTTTAATTACCTCATCACCTACTGAGGTAGCCATAACTTTTGCAACAATAAGCGCAAATGTGACGAATGTTGCTGGTAGTGCAATTATAGAAAAAGGGATTGTTTGGAGTACAACACCAAAACCTACTATTGACTTAAATAGTAGAACAAATGAAAATTCCACTTCTAATAATTTTACTAGCAGTATTAAAGACCTTAAGTCTAATACTAAATACTATGTTAGGTCATATGCTAAAAATAATGCAGGTATAGGTTATGGTAATGAAATAACCTTTACAACCGGGATAGGTCCTACATTGTATATTGTTGGCACAGGTGGTACTATAATGTACGAAAATGGTTTCAAACGAAAGTTTGGAATTAGAGGTTCCGGAAAATCCGTCGCAGCATCAGGTTCTGATATTTATGTAATAGAAGACGGAAATGACGCTAAACTGTACAAAAATGATATGATTTATCCACTAGCTATAGGGTCTATGAAATCAAGCCCTTCTTCTATATTCTTATCTGGTACAAGTATTTATGCAGTAGGAGCTTCTGTTAATTCAAACAATGATGTATCAGCAACTTTATGGATTAATGGAGAACGCAATCTGTTATTAAACACTACATGGAGTTATTTTTCATCTATTTTCATTGACGAAACAACGAATTTAGGTGTAATCGTAGGTAATACAAAAGGTAGCATACCAGATAACACTGTACCGATTTTTCATGTTTTAGGTAGTAATAGTATTTTAGGTACTAAAACTTTGGAAGTAGAAAATTATTATTATAAATATTCTGCTAATGCTGGATTTGTTTTAAAAAATGATATTTATATAGCGGGAAGCCAAACAGATCGATCTAAAACTGCTAATTACAAACCGATATTTTGGAAAAATGGAGTGCGACAGCCCCTTTTAAATGAAGGCAAGGATATTGGTAGTGCATCTTCTGTTTTTGTGCTGGGTACAGATGTATATGTGGCAGGAACAGTAACTAAAGGTTTAAAATCAGTCGCATGTCTGTGGAAAAATGGGATACCCCAATACTTATCAGATGGTGCGTATTTTGGTATGGCCTATGCAATTACCGGTTATGGTACCGATATATATGTAGTAGGAACGGATGGATTAAATGCCGTTATTTGGAAAAATGGGGTAAAAGAAATCCTGTGGGAGGGTGGCTCAGCAAAAGCAGTTTTCAAAAGAAATAATTGAAACTTATTTCCTCTACCTGCCGGCTTTTAGCGGTTTGCCTTGACTTCGATCTTTAATTTTTTCTTTATTCAAAAAATTTTAAATGATGTTGTTTCTAAACTTCTAGGAACGAAAACAAGTGCGAAACTTCGGTTTTTCAGGCATTTACAATGGGAAAGGAAAAAATTAATTATAGTTAAATGCAATAAAAAACTTAAGTCATAGTTATTTTACACCCAGCCCTCATGAATAGATTTTATAACCAGTTCAACTGGCGACTTGCAATTTGCTTTAATAAGAATATTTTTTCTATGTGTATTTACTGTATGAAGGCTTATACACAATTCGTCGGCTATTTCCTTGCTGTTCCTGCCTTCAACAATCTGCTTCAGTACATCTCTTTCCCTTCGCGTGAACAAGTCATACGATTTGGTGAAGCATTCCGTATTCTCCGGTATATTATAATAAGAAGGCTCGCCATCCAGGCCGATAATCGAAAAACACGGGGTACCTTCGCATTTGATATGAGTAATGTCGGTATGCAAAACCAGGCTCCGGTAATAGTTGTTTTCGTCATACTCAATCGGTAGGATCTGGTGCAGTAGCCGCACATATGTATTGTCCTTAGCTTTTATCCGGTAGTCATGCTGAATCTTATAGCTCCCCCTTTTTTGTAAAGGCAGTTGCTTTAAAAATTCGGTGAGCTTGTTTTCTGAATTTAGGAAATAGCGTTTATCGTCAGGGTGAATTCTGTCCAGAAAAAACATTGCACTGATCTCCTCAGGCTTAAACCCCAGAACACTTTCGATATCAGGGCTAATAAACTCCAGTTCCATCTGGTAAACGTTAAATACCATGTAGTAATAACGGCCTGCTTGAAAGATATGCAGAAGCCGCTTGTGAATTTCAAGCTGCAACTCAAGCACTTTCGAACCCGGAGGACCAGCATGAATGGCAGTTCCCCATATTTTTTTGGCCTCCAGGTAAATATTTTTAGCTCTTCCCATTTTTTTCAAAGGTTGTTGGCTTCAGGTTTTATAAATTCATATTACATTTAAAAATGAATCTACACAGTGCGGAGCCGGATTCAGCATCGCAGCAGCGAATTTCGAAAATGAATTATTGAAGATATCAAATTACGAGTAGAAGCAAGAATTAATTCATTAATTCTCAGGCCTCAATGGGGATCCCATACTAGCAAATACTCTAAGCTTGCGTGAGTTTGCAGTACCGCGTGAAAGATATTGATAAACACACTTTATCAGTAAAGAAAAGCTATTGGCAGCTAAGGTGACATATCAAACCGCTAACGCTAATATCCGCAAATGCTCAACAAAATAGTTCGAAATTTGTCCAGTGTGGGCTACGCTAAAAGGCAAATCATAGTTTGTGATTTGTCCGTTTTTTTTGTTCTTGATAACAGCCTTCACAGTTCCAATAAAATACCTACACACACGTATTTTATGAAAGCTTTATACCCAGCCCTCACGGATAGATTTGATAACCAGTTCAACCGGAGATTTGCAATCTGCTTTAATAAGAATATTTTTCCTATGTGTATTAACTGTATGAAGGCTTATGTATAATTCGTCCGCTATTTCCTTGCTGTTTCTCCCTTCTACAATTCGTTTCGATATATCTCTTTCTCGTCTCGTGAAGAGATCGTAGGATTTGGTGGAGGTTTCAGTATCATTCTGTACATTGTAATAAGAAGGCTCACCATCAAGTCCTATGATCGATAAACACGGGGTACTTTCCATCTTGATATGTGAAATATCAGTTTGTAAATCAAATGTGCGGTAAAAATTTGCTTCGTCATATTCAATTTGCACCGCTTGCTGAAGTATGCATATATATTTATTGTTCTTGGTTCTTATTCTAATATCGTATTGTGTTTTGTATTTTTTAATTTTATCATAAGGCAAACTTGTAAAGAAAGCTGCTATTTTAGATTCGAAATTTAAAAAATAAGGTTTATCGTCGGGGTGTATAATATCCAGAAAAAAAGAAAGTGTAACTTCATCGGGAGAATATCCTAATATTTTTGTTACCCCCTCGCTCATAAACTCAAATTCAAGTTTACGTATATTAAAAACGAAATAATAATAACTACCTACCTGAAAAATATTAAGCAGCCGTTTATGAAATTCTAGCCGCAGTTCTAATTCAAAAGATACGGGCATCTTTATGGACAACAGTTTGCCAGATTTCTTTTGCTGTATCGTAAAAGTCTTTAGATAATCTTTCAATGTTACTCATCAGTATTTTATCAGATCGGAGATCCTTTCTTATCTAAAGTTCAACATCATTGTTAATGGTTTAGTTGAATGAAGATAGGATTAAAACTGATAAGATCTTATTGCTAGCGATCAGATCGGACAACATATCATAGACTGCATCACTGTTCGTTCCTGAGTTTCCTGCGCCCCTGGTTCGTTTCATAAAAATAAACAAGTCTATTTAGCGAAGGAACATCTGCCTCTTTAACTCCGTTTAAGTGATCACGATTGTTCTGACGAAATTTTAAAAGTTCAATTTTGTTGGCAAAATCGATGCTAAAACCCCGATCCATCCCGTCCTCAAATATAGTGACCTCTGCCTTGTCGAAACTGAAGGTGATGTCACGATCAGTACTAATCATCTGCAAATATTTATATCCTATCGCTTCAAAAATCTTCCTAACCTTAGAAAGTAATGATTTGTCCGTGGTACCTTCCGTAAGGGGCAAAAATTCTTTGAGATCCTGCAGAGCGATACTTTTTGTGCCTGGAACCTCAGACTCACCGTTTAGTGAAATCTTTGAAACAGGAAAGGATTTGCTTTTGAGATCGTCTCCGCATTGAACATAACCGTTCTTAGAGCAATCCTGTCCTTCAAAACACACACTTGACACTTCAATTTTATAATCATCTGAATTGCTTTTAACAATAATGGCCTTAAAGAGGCCAAAATCGTTTGTATATGTCTCGCCGGGTTTAATGTAATACGTTAAGGTTCCAGGCACATTCTTCGGATCCTCTCCGCCAACAAGCAATTTGTATTTTAGCTGGACAGCCTTCGAATATCCATTCTTCACAGCCACGCCCCAGGAATAAAATTTGCCATCTTTGTTATATCCGTAGTTCTTTACGGTAAATGCAAAGTTTTTAAAACAAGAATTTTGGGAACTTCTAGCTTCGGAGTTTATAGCAGGCACTGGAGGCTGTCTATATGGCTTATAGCCTCCAGTCGCCAACCCTCCAATCTCTCTTTTGTTTTCCCCTTTTACCTGTGCATAATTAGGTAACAAGAACGTGCACACCATCATCAAAGTTAAACATCCGCCAAATTTCCATGGTGTTATCAGTTTGTATAGGGTCATTTCCATTATTGTTTTAAATGTCACATATAACGATAGGATTCTCGTTCAGCTACTGACCAGGCCTTGAGATCAAAGCTCTAGAACCGGATTATATTTTTTTCTTTCGCAATTTTTGCTTCAAGCGCTGGGATCCTTTTACAGTGATCGGACTGGCTATTTTCCGACTTTGCACAAGAAATCTTATAAAATTCCATGGCTTTTTTATAATCTCTGGGTACGCCTGTACCATTCTCATAGGTATCCCCGAGTAAATCCATCGAGTGAACATCCTCAAATCGTTCCACACCTTCCTTCCAATAGTCAATTGACTTGGCGTTGTTTTTCTCAACCCCTTTACCCATAGCATAACACCATCCCATCCAAAGCGGGCCGGAACGGTGTCCATTTTTATAAGCTTCACTGAACAAGGCAAACATATCTTTATCGTTCGACCAGCTATATTTTTCCTCCACTGCGCCAAATTTCAAGGCCAAGCTAAACTGAATATCAGCAAGTTCCTCTTTGGAAACAGAAATATTCGTAGCGGCTTTTGTGAACCATTTTAATGCTTCGGCCTCATCTTTAGTGACACCTTCATACCCATGGAGATAATTATTTGCCATTTTAATCTGCGATATGAAATAGTTTAGATTAGCCGATTCAAGGTAAGCGGCGGTTGCTTCTGCCTGCGATACTTTATATGTATATGCGGTCGCCAGAGTGTACCAAAGAAACCCGTCCAAACTTTTTGAGTAAGGCTTCAGCAGAGCAATTATATCATCCCATTTTTCTTCACCAGTCAATGTTGTAAAGAAGCTTTGAACTGGTGTATCTGTTCTTACACCCGGGCCATCACCAATTTGGAACGGGATAAGTAGGTACTCCATTACTTTTTTGTAGTCTTTGGACAGTTTGTCTCCCTTATAATACAATTCGGCTAGCTCTTCATAATCCTGCTGCTCTTCTAGGATTGCTATTCCTTTTTTAACATTCTTAGATGTACCGATTCCTTGAAAATAGCAATCCGCGAGATCTGCAGCATAAAATGGCGGGCAATATTTGTAAGCTTCCATCTTAAATTCAAAAGCCTTTTTTAAATTTTGCTGCGGGCCTTTACGTCCGTATAGGTGGCTAATATATAACATATCCGAAGCGATTACGTTGCCTGCGACCCTTCCTGGCTTCTTAGTCAAAGGAGGCAGCGAAGCCCGAAATTTTTCCCCGTACTCGATGGCTTCTGCTATATTTATATAAGTGCTGTCGGAAATCACGTATCCAGCTTTAATTTGCATAAGCATGGCATAATTCTTTTCAAGCATAAAATATTGTAACGCTCTTTCCAGATTATATTTACTCGGCGAGTCCATTAAATAAAAAGCCAGAACATTGCCTGCGCCAGGGATTTTCTCAGCTACAGCTTTTTCTGCAAGCTGCATTCCGTAAGCGTGCGTTGTTGAGTCGGCCCGATAAGTCCCGATCATACGCACTTGTGCTTCCATGTTACCTGCAGCAACTGCCTGCCTATAATAATTTCGTGCAGTTTCCATACGTTGTGGACCTGTCATTGCTTCGATTATAGGATCTTCGGAGCTGCCCAAGGATAAGACCTCCCAGGCAGCTCCCGCCAGCATTAGCTCATGTGGCGTAAGCCGGTTCTGCCGTGTTTTGAGGATCTTTAAGACAGCGTCGTGCTCGCCCTCTTTTGAGAGTGAATCGAGCAACTCACTTTGCTCGCGGTTAATCCCAGTTATATCGAACTGCTGCGCAGACACAAAGTTGTTAGAGCAGGCATAGAGAAAAAAGATAAGAACGCCGATTTTGAATTTATGAAAGCGCGTTGAATACATAATAATCGATTTTTTTGTACTATCTTCAATTTTTTCTGGGTCAAGAAGTCACCATCGACGCGCAAGCATCAGTTTTTCTTCTTCATTGTTTCACCCAATTTCAGCAAGCCTTTATTAAATTCATCAATTGCCTCAGCAGTTTTTCGTGCATTTTCGGCCTGCTTTAACTGTTTTTCTGCGGCCAGCCTAGCAGCTTCCTCGCGCTGCCTTTCCCTGTTAGCTGCTGCGATAGCTTCCTGTTCTTCCTGCGCTCTTTTATTTGCCGCTTCTGTTTCCTCTCTTTCTTTCTGGTTTGCCGCTTCTTTCTCCCTGGACCAAAGCACGAACTTCCAACTACCTGGCTTATCTCTCAGATCGCCTAATGAATAAGTGGATTCCAAATTTAATTTCTTATAATCCTCTTTCAGTGCGTCCAAATATGCATAATCGAAAGTGTAGATCACGACGGGTGCTGTCCAATTCTTTGTAAGATCATACACGAACTTCACTTGTACCAGCGAGTCATTAGGGCTTTTGAAACAAAAGTAAAGTGGGTCACCCTGAGCGTCATATTCCACGGTTTTAGCTTCCCAATCTGCTTTAATATGGTTTAGAAATTGTTCGCTTATCAGTTCTGTAACTTCTTCAGGGGTGCCGCTATTGTAGAGCGCGAGCAGTTCTTCGAGAGTTTGAGGCTTTGTCAGTCGATACCTTGTTTTAATATCTTCCTGCAATGGGTTAATTAAAAAGTATAATGACTTTTCGTTCGACCTCATATTACAGATGAGGTTATTTTTTACAAGGTAGTCGATATTAAATTCTTCATTTCGCCCATTGGATTTCCACTGAATTAAATTCAGAGCCTTCTTCAATTTGGAAAACAAGAAAGGGTTAGGCGTCAGAAACGATATGCCTGTGGTTAAATCGGCCGGGCTAGTATCAACAGCAGCTGACACCCCGTTTTCAAATACATATCCGGTGGAATATCTTTCCAGAACTTCCCCTGTGAATCCCCGGGGTGCCTTTCTTTCTTTGTAAAGAAACCGGACGCCAAGCTTCTGGAATAACTGAATTATCCCATAGCCAACATCATTCGGATTGTCTGTCAGATACAGGCTGTCCAGTGTAAATTCATTGGTGTTAGTCGGCTGGAATGTATAAGGTAATACATTTTCAACCTGAACGGAATAAGCTGGCTTAGATTCGCCCAAATCATCCTCCATATAGAATAAACTGGCAAATGCGTATGAATTTTCATTGGAATAAATCGTATCCCTTTCACCAATAAACACTTTATCCCACTTCTCTATACCACAAAGGTCTTTTATCAGCTGGTACCGCTGTAAATTATTTGATGCCATTTCAAATGAAATTTTGTAGACAATGTCTTTTGCATCTGACGTAATATTAGCAACAATGCTTTTACTAAACTTAAGTACTTTTGTAGAATGGTTAACTGTGGTAGTTGCCTTTCCGCTTTTATCGTAAGCAAACTCGACTCTATCTTCGATATCATCGAGTATGATGCCCTCTGGTTTAAATTTCTCAGCGAGTAGTTCAGAGAGAACATCTGCGTTCATCTCAAAAAAGTTGATAGCAACAGGTCGCGTACGTGCCTTCAATGCTACCGCCTGAGCAGTGATTTTAGGCTTCAGTGTTACTACAGCCGGTTTCTTAGCCCCAGAACCTGGTGGTAAAGGTTTCTTAACCTGCGAAAATACGGTCATGCCCGATAGAATTATTCCCGCAAAAAATATTAGCCAACTATTCTTCATGATCCTTTAGTAAAAAAGTGTAAGCGGTTGCAAAGGCCTTAAAAATTCCAAAGTCATGTAGCTGGATTACAGCTGACCTATTACACTGTCCGATACCGGAATAAATATAGATTGACCTTACGGGTTATAAAATACCTAGCAGTAGGTATTTTATTGAGAATAGTTAAGGTCAGGTGCAGGTCAAGAGAAACCTACAGCCACCCTTTTTTAATGTGTTTCACCGCTAAATCAATACTAGAAGCGTTGCCCGCTTTATCAAGAATATCTTTGCTGTGTATTTACAGTATGCAAGCTGATAGGTGGCTTTTTTGTCCAGTAATATTGCTTGAATATTACACCCAATATCTTAAATAAGGTTCCCCGTAGCATCCGAATGGGTCCGCTATTAATTAACTCATCAGTCAATTACTCCCTGGTTCCCGTTTTTACAATCATTTTTGTGATAAAATCAAGAAAGTTTCGATATGTTCACCGTATATGTTCTTTTTGCTCCCAATCAAAAGAAGATCTACATAGGCTTCACTTGTGATCTGCCTAACAGATTACGGTCTCATAATCAAATGGGAACCAAAGACTGGACAATAAAATTCCGACCATGGGAACTTGTATTCACAGAAGAATTTCAAACCAAAACCGAAGCCATGAAAAGAGAAAAAAATTTAAAGGGTGCAAAAGGTAGGGATGAGATTTGGAGAATCATTAAAGGTAGAATTCATGATTAAAGTGGGGCACAACAATAAACCCTCCTCCCAGTTCTGAAAGCCTAATACTAAGATAGTTGACCCTATACTATTTTAGTGTAGCATTTTTATTATATTAGTACTACAAGCTCTACCCTTACGAAAGCTACCTTTGTAAATGTTTTATAGAAGAAAAGTGATCCTTGCGCTCCTGGAGCAGTTCGGCGGTGAGTTAGAAAAAATCCGTTTGCAAAAACTGTTATTCTTATTCAGTCAAAAACAAAGTAAACCAGAATACGAATTCATTCCTTACAACTTCGGTTGTTACTCTTATTCGGCAAATGCCGATCTGACAACTATGGTTACGAAGTCCTATTTAACTGAGTCAACATCATCAGTTATAAAAAAGGATAAGGCAAAATACCTCCACGTTTTAAAGCCAGAAGACCAACTCAAGCTGCGCACGACGGTTTCCCAGTATGGGAAAATGGACAGCGACGCACTAATGAAGCATACTTACAAGAATTTTCCTTACTGGGCTATCAATAGCGTTAGAGCCCCATCAATTTTAACTTCATCAGAACTTAAGGAAGTTCAAAAGCACAAAAGCAAATCGGACAAAACGACCTTATATACTATCGGATACGAAGGGATTAGTTTGGAAGGCTATTTGAACCGGCTAATCAAGAACAGTGTACAGGTATTGGTAGATGTGCGAAAGAACCCTTTAAGTATGAAGTTCGGTTTTAGTAAGAGTTTGTTGAAGAGATATTGCGAAAGCCTGGGTATTCAATACGTGCATTTCCCGGAAGTAGGAATTGACTCAGATCAAAGGCAGGAGTTAAACAGCCAAAGCGATTACGACGCTTTATTTGACAATTATCGCGCGGGAAATCTCACTAGAACTGTAGACTCACAAAAGAGTATATTAAATCTTCTCAAAACTTATAAGCGCATCGCACTCACTTGTTTTGAAGCCAATATCTGCCAGTGTCACAGGAAGCACCTTGCAGAAGTTATCGTAGCCCTGCCTGATTTTAAGTATGAACTAGAGCACATCTAAGTGGCAAGGCAAGAAGTTCTCATAGCGGTAACGAAATACCCGATGCCCTCTAGAAGCCATGATGAACTTGTTTGCACCGCGGGCCTGTTAGAAAATGGACGCTGGATCAGAATCTACCCAGTACCATTGAGTTTCCTGCTGGATTTGAAAGGTAACGGTACCGTGTAGAACGTCAAGTACACCACAACGACTCGAC
>NZ_JBBJNI010000002.1:0-34293 GCF_037719425.1 Daejeonella sp.
GCCAGTTTGAAAAACCAGCATTGCTATTTTCCGGGGGGAAGGATTCGATAACACTAGTGAGGCTTGCAGAAAAAGCATTCAGGCCGGGCAAATTTCCGTTTCCTTTGGTGCATATAGACACAGGACATAATTTTTCTGAAACTATAAGCTACCGCGATAAGATGATAGAGCGACTTGGAGAAAAATTAATAGTTGGTTACGTTCAAGATTCCATTGATCAGGGTAAAGTAATTGAGCAAACTGGTAAGAATGCCAGCAGAAACGCTTTGCAGACTGTCACGCTTCTTGATACCATTGCAGCGAATAAGTTTGACGCCTGTATCGGTGGTGCCCGCAGGGACGAGGAAAAGGCGCGTGCGAAGGAGAGGATATTTTCAGTTCGTGATGAGTTTGGGCAATGGGATCCAAAACGTCAGCGTCCTGAACTATGGAATGTTTACAATGGCAAGATCCACAAAGGTGAGAATGTTCGTGTATTCCCGATCAGCAACTGGACTGAGCTGGATGTCTGGAACTACATCCGCAGAGAGAAAATAGAGCTTCCGACGATCTATTTCGCGCATCAGCGCGATGTAATCACCCGGAATGGACAATTGATGGCAGCTGCTGAGTTTCTGAACATGGATGAGCAGGACGTTATCGCACACAAGAATGTGAGGTTCCGTACCGTAGGGGATATGACCTGCACTGCAGCTGTTGAGTCGGATGCGTTTTTAATAGATGATATTATTGAAGAAATACGGGCGTCAAAGATCAGCGAAAGAGGAGCCCGAATGGACGATAAAGTTTCTGAAGCTGCAATGGAAGACCGTAAAAAGGGAGGATATTTTTAATGGATTTACTGAAATTTTTTACAGCAGGAAGTGTTGATGATGGCAAGAGTACCCTTATCGGCAGGCTTCTTTATGATAGTGAATCTATACTTGCAGATCAGCTGGAAGCTCTTCAGCAGTCGAACAGGAAAAATGACGACGGAACGATCGACCTTGCAATTTTAACCGACGGTCTTAAGGCGGAGCGTGAGCAGGGGATAACCATTGATGTCGCTTATAAGTATTTCCAGACGGATAAGAGAAAATTCATCATTGCTGATACCCCGGGACATATCCAGTACACACGAAATATGGTGACCGGTGCTTCAAATTCTAACCTGGCTATAATTTTAGTAGACGCGAGAAACGGAGTAGTTGAGCAGACTATAAGACATTCGTTTATTGTATCGCTGCTGGAGCTAAAGCATATAGTTGTCTGCATCAACAAGATGGATATGGTTGATTACAGCGAGCAGAGGTTTAAAGAAATAAATAAAGCTTATTCTGAGATAGCAGCGAAGCTTCATTTGAACGAAGTTACTTATATCCCCGTAAGTGCGCTTAAAGGCGATAACGTGGTGAATGTTTCCGACAACATGCCGTGGTATAGCGGTAAAAGCTTGCTGGATCATTTGGAAACCATCGAAGTAAATGAAGACGAAAAATCACCGCAGGCCAGGATGCCAGTACAATGGGTGATCAGGCCTCAGACAAATGAGCTTCATGATTATCGCGGCTATGCCGGACGAGTATCAAGCGGCAGTTTTCATGTGAATGATAAGGTTACCGTTCTGCCATCCGGCGTCATGTCGGAGATCAGCAGGATAGAAACTTTCGGGCAGGATCAGGCTGAAATTCACAGTGGAATGTCGGTTACTCTTCACCTTAAGGATAATGTAGATATAAGCAGGGGTGATATCCTTGTGAACTCTTCTCATGAGCCGATAGTATCCCAGCTTATCGAAGCGGATCTTTGCTGGATGGACACCAGGCCGCTGGATGATTCAATCATGTATCTGATACAACATAACAGTAAGCAAACGAAATGCAAGATTCGCGAGATACTCCACAAGGTAAATATCAATACCCTGGAAAAGATTCCTGCAGATACCTTCCAATTGAATGATATCGGCCGTATTGTAATTAAAACTGCTGATCCGCTTGCTTTTGACCTTTATCACGAGAACAAGGAGAATGGCGGAGCCATACTTATCGACAGCCGCACAAATTTGACGGTGGGGGCTTTGATGTTCAGAGCATCGGTGGAATAGGATTAGAAGCAAGAACCAAGTATCAAGAATCAAGACGTCCACACGGCGAACTATATTAAAGAATCAGAAGTGAAAGTAGAATTAAAAAGAGTTAACGATGCGGTGCATTTTGAGGCATCAGCTCTGTCATCGACGGTAAAAGTACATATTGATGGCTCCCCGGATATTGGCGGTCAGGGTTTGGGCGTGAGGCCAATGGAAATGGTGCTAATGGCGCTGGCTTCATGCAGTTCACTGGACCTGGTAAGCATTCTGAAAAAACAGAAGCAGGATCTTCAGGATTTCTCTGTTTCTGTTGAAGGCGAACGCCGCGAACAAATTCCTACTATATTCACCAAGATCCACATGACATTTAACCTTAAGGGAACTGTTGATCAGGATAAAGCTAATCGTGCGGCTGAACTTGCGGTTAAAAAATACTGCTCAGTTCATGATATGCTTGAAGCCGGCGGAGTCGAGATAACATATTCGATAAATATTAATTAGAGCAAGGAACCAAGATAGAACAAGGAACAAAGAGCAAGGAATAAGGAGCTCACTGTCAACTCTCAACTTACTAAATTCTCGTCCTTTCCAAATAATCCATATTGTATTTCATGCTCTCCAGCGGAGTTTTCGCATACTCTTCCTGTTCGATAAAGAAGTATTTTAAACCTGATTCGTTTTGGTTTTGGAGGACTTTAACGATATCAAGCCCACCCTTACCGAATTCGGTGCTATGCTTCTTTTGAAGGTCCATGTCTTTAAGATGCCAGAGTGGGAAACGGCCTTTATATCTTTTGAAATATTCCAGTGGATCATTTCCGCTGGCTACTACCCACCCCAGATCGAGTTCCATATGCACAAGCTTAGGATCGGTGTTGTCCATCAGCACATCATAAAGAACCTGTCCGCCTACTTTTTGAAACTCGTAATCATGATTATGATAGCCGAATTTTAAGCCCATCTTTCTGCATTCTTCTCCGCTCTTGTTAAAGATATCCGCTGTTTTTTTGTAATTGTCTACAGTCTGACCCGACTTGGGCATACTGGAACATATCAAATATTCCTGCCCAGCCTCGGCGGCCTCTTCCATAGTTTGCTTCCACTTTGCATCCACCGCAACGTGCCCGCTTCTTAGGGTCATATCCAGATCCTTGCAAGCCTGCTTCATTTCTTTTCCGGTTAACCCGTAATAATTCCCCTTTGCGCTTTTCGCCGATTCAATTTGTTTAATTCCCAAAGCAGCCAGTTGTTTCAGTGTGCCTTTTGCATCAGCTAGCATTTCTGTGCGAACAGTATATAATTGAATGCCTGGATTTTTAATTTTTTTCTTTGCGAATGTAAACTCAGGAAGGATCATTGAACCGAGAGCCAAAGCTCCTGCAGTTTTTATAAAATGACGGCGTGTTTTCATAAGATGTTTATTTGGACGTTAAATTAGAAATTTTGGCGGAGAAATCGAAATATTACTTAATCTTCAAAAACTCCAGGTTCCAGATCTTCTCGGCTTTCCTGCCGATCAGCCAGAATGATAATGCAAGAACAGCAAAGAAAATGGTTTTATCCGTTATGTCCCAGAGGTACTCGAAATACCTGCTATACAGGTTAATTAGCAGGAAAGTTATTCCAAACTCCCGTGCGATAGTATCCTTTTGGCGAAGCCCGTAAACCGTAAAGCCAATTGCGACAGCTACAGAAATGATACCCCAATATAACAGGTCAATCTGCCGGATCTTCATCCAGTCTTCGAGTGTGGCGAAATTGCCAAAGATTGATAATAGCCAAAGGGAAACGAACATGTAGAGCAGTCCAATGATATACGTTAGGTCACGGAATTCGCTTATTTTCTTTATTCTATACATGGCAAAACTGAAAGCCACCAGCAAAAAGCCGAAAGCCACGAAGCGGAGCGGATAGTTCATCCCAAGGAAATAATGACTCCAGTCGGTTTGATAGCCTGTTTCGGTGCCAAACCAGCTTCCCAATGATACCAAAGCAAATGCCCAGATAAGGCCTGAGTGGAATTTCAATGCCAGTAAAGCGTAGACAATTACTGATAAGAGGAAAAGTATAGAGAAATGGCCCTTGCCATTATCGAATGTCTTACCGAGGTAGGCTAAACAGCATGCTGTGAAGAGAATTCCGAAAAAGACAATTGCCTCGTTACTGAAGACTCGTTCCGGATATTTATTTTTACGCTTGCTGCCTTCATAAAGAAGGGCGGCAGCCAGTAACCCTGAAATAAGGCTGATTATAATGTCGGGGGTATCGTATAGCTTTTCGAGCCAGGTAATTACTACATCATCGATGATTAATGACGCGATTGCAATGATCCCGCAAGCGAGGGCAACCCAGAATGAATATTGAGCCAAACGCTTCCAGTCAAACCCTTTTACTTCATAAGATGTATGGAGTTTTTCCGCGGTGTCAGAATCGATTATCCCTTCTGCTTTCCATTGGCGGATAGCTGAATCCAGAAACTCGCTCTCCTGCTTATCAAGGTTTAGTTTGGCCAATGCGCTTTATTGTAGGTAAAGTATAAATTTATGCTTTTTGAATCAAAATAGATCTAACTGCTTCTTCATCTTTAGCAAGCTGTACCTTCAGCGCTTCAAGAGAGGTAAATTTCTCGTCTCCGCGGATATAGTTAAGGAAATTGATCCGGATAGTACTTCCGTAAATATCCTGATCGAAGTCGAAGATATTTACCTCGATATTATGTGTCATCCCATTAATAGTCGGCCGGTGGCCAATGTAAGCCATCCCATCCAGGCATTTTGTGTCATCACCAACAGAGTTGATCTGTACATTAACTGCATAGATCCCGTCAGCAGGGATAAGCTTATATGTTTCTTCTACAAATAAGTTAGCTGTGGGAAACCCCAAAGTACGCCCGATCTGATCGCCTTTAATAACCTTTCCGGTGAGGTGAAATGGATATCCCAGAAAGTCAGTGGCTGTTTTAACATCGCCGCTTAGGATAGCATTGCGGATCTTAGAAGAGCTGACCGCTACATCATTTATATCCTGTTCAGGGATTTCCTCCACTTCAAAACCGAAATCTGACGAAAACTTCTGAAGGTGCTCAAGTCCCCCTTCGCGGTCTTTTCCAAAACGGTGATCATATCCGATCACGAGCTGCTTTGTGCCGATCTTATCAACTAAAACTTTGCTGATATATTCCTGAGGTGAAAGATTTGAAAAATCCCGTGTAAACGGAGTAATAATAAGGTGATCAATGCCGAGCTTCTCCAATCTGTGGGCTTTCTCCTGCATAGTCGTTATCAGCTTAATAGCTTTGTCTTCGGGGTGGAGTATCATCCGCGGATGCGGAAAGAAAGTTAGAATAACTGTTTCTCCGTTTTTTTGACGGGCAATTTCCTGGAGCCGACTGATTATCTTCTGATGACCGATGTGTACCCCATCGAAAGTACCAATGGTAACCACAGCGTTATTGATCTTCGAAAATTCATCGATGTGGTTATATATTTTCATCGTTCTATAATTGTTTTTTATCGGTGATGAACCTGCCTGCCGGCAGGCAGGGCTATCATGATCTTATCCGGTAACGTTTGTAGCGGTATCCTCATGATGGTTTCATGGCCTTGTAGAAGCGGCAAAATTAACGTTTTTGCTTATTATTTAAGCTTACCCTGCTCTTTTAGTGTTTTGATATGATTTACCAGCTCCATAACACCAAAGGCGTTGTCGACATCGTAGTTACCGCTTTTTGTGCGACGCAGTGCGCTGATGTAGGCTCCGTTATTTAGCGCGCGACCAAAGTCATAGACGAGGGAGCGAATATAAGTACCCTTACTGCACACCACCCTGAAATCGACTTCCGGAAGTTCGATGCGGGTTAGTTCAAACACGCTGATACTGACTTTTCTGGTTTTTAATTCTACATCTTCACCTCTCCGGGCTTTCATATACAGGCGTTCCCCATCTACTTTTACGGCAGAATGAGCCGGCGGGTACTGATCGAGATCACCGATAAATTGCTTAGTGTTTTCATGAAGCTGCGCTTCACTGAGCTGTCTGATCTCAAATGTCTCATTGACCTCGGTTTCCATATCATAGGAAGGCGTGCTGGCGCCCAGCGTCATAGTTCCGGTATATTCTTTTTCCTGCGCCTGGAATTCGTCGATCTTTTTGGTGAGCTTACCTGTACAAATGATTAGCAAGCCTGTGGCGAGTGGATCAAGCGTTCCGGCGTGACCTACCTTGAGCTTAATTGGTTTAAATGAATTACGGATCTTTCCCACCACGTCGAAACTGGTCCATTTGTAGGGCTTGTTGATCAGGAGCATTTCACCGTTGGCAAAATTGAATTCCCGAAATTCTTTAGGAGTAATTTCGTTCATCAGATCACGTGAAGATCGTATCCGGATAGAAGTAAAACCAGAAGTATGCCTCCGACAATGATCCTGTACCATCCAAACAGACGAAAGCCATGTTTTTGAAGGAAGGTTATAAAATATTTGATAGCCAGCATAGCCACTATAAATGCTACTACGTTGCCTATTATTAGCAGGGTTACTTCGTTAGCTGTGATCACGTAGCCATCCTGGTAAAAGTCATATAGTTTTTTCGCAGTTGCTCCGAACATCGTTGGCACCGCAAGGAAAAAGGAAAACTCAGCCGCAGCTTTTCTTGTTAATTTTTGAGCCATTCCGCCTACGATAGTCGCCGCTGATCTGGAAGTACCGGGGATCATGGAAAGGCATTGAAATAAGCCAATTTTCAGGGCTGTGCCATAAGTGATCTCCCTGGTGTCGTCGATATTGCCATCATTAAACCACTTGTCTACGAAAAGAAGGATGATTCCGCCAATGAGTAATGCAATAGCAACACTCAGCGGGCTCTCAAGAAGTTCATCAATTTTATCGCTTAAAAGCATACCGAAAAACACAGCCGGGATAAAAGCTACTAAAAGCTTGAAATAGAAATCAATCGATTGAAAGAATCGCTTGAAGTATAATACAATGACAGACATGATTGCTCCCAGCTGTATTGCAACTGTAAACAGCTTCACAAAGTTATTTGATTGAATGCCCATCAGCGATGAGCCTAGTATCATATGTCCTGTAGAAGAAACTGGTAAGAATTCAGTCAGGCCTTCGATGATTGCCAGAATTATAGCCTGAAAAACCGTCATTAATTATTATTAGCCGGTTTCTTAAGTATAGCAACAAAACCAATAGCGAAGCCGATCAGAACGATAATAGGTGCAATAACAATCTTACTTGAACTGTAAATATCCGTATCACCTGCCATTATGATAAAACCCAGAATTACTACTACTATGCTTACTATCATCAGCATATAATTGGTTTTTTGGAACACAAAAGGTTCCTGATTGGTTTCTTTAACCGGAGTGTTTTTCTGTGCCATTATCTGTAAAGGTCATGTGATTTTAAACGGAGGAATTTGCTTACTGCAAAATACGTGCTCAGGCCCGATATCAGTATTCCAATACCTATCACCCCTAAGAAAACTATAACAAATTCGAACCAGTTCCTTAAAATTACCATCTCCGGAACCTGTTTCTGTGCAAAATATAAAGTCAGCAGAAGCAATATAATAGCGATTAATCCCGCAAGCAGTCCGTGGAATATTCCATAAGCTAAAAACGGTTTGCGGATGAATCCCCGTGTTGCGCCAACGAGCTGCATGCTCTTGATCAGGAAACGCTGAGAATATATTGCCAGGCGAATGGTATTGTTGATCAAAGCTACAGCAATGATCAATAAAATTCCTGCGAAAGCCAGGATAACAAGACCGATTCCCCGGATGTTCTGGTTAACCATATCGATCAGTGATTTCTGATATATAACTTCTTTAACCAGTGGATTTTTGCTTAATTGTGAAGTAAAGGTCCGGATGCTGGCGTTGTTTGCATAATCAGCTTTCATATACACATCGATGGAAGACAATAAAGGATTATAGCCTAAGAAATCCACAAAATCTTCACCTAAATCCTTGGTAAGATTTCTGGCAGCAAGTTCCTTGCTTACATATTGTGTTTTTAAAACGTAATTGTTTGCATCGACCTGTTTTTGCAGAGCCGTGATATCGACTTCTTTAGCGCCCTCATTCACGATGATGTTAAGTACAATATTCTCTTTCACGTAGTTAGAAAGGTTTTTCGCATGAACCAGGATGAGCCCAAGTAATCCAGTCATAAGCAAAACCAAAGCTATGCTGATCACAGTTGAGACATAAATGGTTTTAGTTTTTCTGGATGAGGTACTGGCTTCGAATTCTTCCATGAGCAATGATTATATCCGCGAAAATAAAGATTTCACTTTATAAACGTAGCAATATGGATGTTAATATGAGTTAAAATTTGTTAAAGCGGGTTGTTGGTTGTTGGATGTTCGTTGTTAGACAGGGCGGATAACACTTTGACCTTTCCAACTTTCAACTGTCCACTTTCAACTTTTCTAAGTATTTTCGCACCTTAGTTTTACAAGATGGATTATCAATTCAGAGATATAGAGAAGAGGTGGCAAAAATTTTGGGCCGACAATCAGACATTTAAGGTCGACAATAATTCAGCTAAGCCTAAATATTATGTCCTGGATATGTTCCCATATCCTTCAGGAGCCGGCCTTCACGTCGGTCATCCGCTTGGTTACATCGCATCCGATATATTTTCACGATATAAAAGACTAAAAGGCTTTAATGTTTTGCATCCAATGGGATACGATTCTTTTGGCCTTCCGGCGGAGCAATATGCGATTCAAACAGGGCAGCACCCTGCAATCACTACTGAGACTAACATTAACAGATATCGCGAACAACTTGATAACCTGGGATTCTCATTCGATTGGAGCCGTGAGGTGAGAACGAGTGATCCCGGATACTATAAATGGACGCAATGGATATTCATGCTTCTATTTAATTCATGGTACGACCTGGATAATGATAAAGCTCAAAGCATCGACGAACTGATCAGGAGGTTTGAGAAATCAGGCAGCGAAGACATTCGCGCAGTGTGCGATGACGATATTTCCAGCTTTACAGGGGATGAGTGGAAGCAGAAGTCTGAAGAGGATAAACAAACCGAATTATTAAAATATCGCCTGACTTACCTTCGCGAAAGCACCGTAAACTGGTGCCCCGCCCTGGGAACCGTTCTGGCGAATGATGAAGTAAAAGATGGTTTCTCCGAGCGTGGAGGCTATCCCGTTGAACAGAAAAAAATGATGCAGTGGAGCATGCGTATCACAGCTTATGCTGATCGTCTGCTTCAGGGACTTGATTCGATCGATTGGCCTGAGCCTCTTAAGGAGATGCAACGGAACTGGATCGGAAAGAGTGTGGGAGCATTGGTTAGTTTCCGCCTCACCCCCAACCCCTCTCCGGTGGAGAGGGGAGAGCAGGTTGGAGAGTATGTGGGTTATAAAACGGCTGATCCGGGAATTTGGAATATTTTGAAAGTGCATTCAAGGGAGCACCGGAAGGATTCTACAGAAGCTGAGAACATCTTATGGCAACATTTACGGAATAACCAGACTGGTTATAAAATCAGAAGACAGCACGCGATTGATACTTATATTGCAGATTTTATTTGCTTGAAAAAAGGATTAGTCATTGAAGTAGACGGCGGATATCATTCCGATAATCAGGAGAGTGACGGAATAAGGACAGAGATATTAAATCAATTGGGGTTTAAAGTCGTCCGTTTTTCAAATGAAGAAGTAATTTCAAACCCGACCGGAGTCACAGAACATATCAAGGAAAAATTAAATTCCTTACCTGACAGAATTTCTAGCGATCCAGTCCCCCTCTCCTCCGGAGAGGGCCGGGGTGAGGCCATTGACGTTTTCACTACCCGTGTTGATACCATTTTTGGTACCACATTCCTTGTACTTGCACCTGAGCATGAACTTGTAAAATCGTTAACGACTTCCGACAAAAAGCAAGAGATCGCAGATTACATCGACCAAACTAAGAAGAAAAGTGAGCTCGACCGTATGGCCGATACTAAAACAGTATCCGGAGCTTTTACGGGCAGTTATGCGCTTCATCCGGTTAGTGAGGAAAAGATCCCTGTTTGGATCGCGGATTACGTACTGGCAGGATATGGAACAGGAGCTGTAATGGCTGTGCCTTCCGGAGATCAGCGGGACTGGTTGTTTGCAACTAAGTTCGGGCTTCCTATTGTTGCCATTTCGGACGCACAGGTTGATCTTGATACCCAGGCTGACCCAACAAAAGATGGGAAATATATTAATTCGGGACTGATCAATGGCTTGGGTTATAAAGAAGCAACAACAGTTCTTATCAATAAATTGGAAGAGCTTGGTGCAGGTAAGGCAAAAGTAAATTACCGCTTGCGCGATGCTATTTTTGGCCGCCAGCGTTACTGGGGTGAACCGGTGCCTGTATACTTTAAGGAGGGTATGCCTCATCTTATTAATGTCTCTGAATTGCCATTGGTGCTGCCTGAGGTCGACAAATATCTTCCTACAGAAAGCGGGGAGCCACCTTTGGGCCGCGCGGAAAACTGGAAGTATCATGGTGAGCTTGAATATGAATTAAGCACTATGCCAGGCTGGGCCGGTTCGAGCTGGTATTGGTTAAGGTATATGGATGCCCGGAATGAAGGTGAATTTGCTTCAAAGGATGCTATTTCTTATTGGAAAGATGTCGATTTGTATATCGGCGGGTCTGAGCATGCGACAGGGCACTTGCTGTATAGCCGTTTCTGGAATAAATTTCTAAAGGATCTGGGATTCGTGATAGAAGAAGAACCTTTCAAAAAGCTTATCAATCAGGGAATGATACAGGGGAGATCTAATTTCGTTTATCGTCTGATCGATGAGGAAGGAAAAGCGACTAACACGTTTGTTTCTGCGGGATTAAAATCACAGTACAAAACCTCTGCGATGCACGTGGATGTAAACATTGTGGAAAATGAGATCCTTGATGTTACGAAGTTTAAATCATTCAGGCCTGAATTCGAAAATGCAGAATTCATTTTGGAAAATGGCAAGTATTCCTGCGGCGTAGAAATCGAAAAGATGTCAAAGTCCAAGTTCAACGTGGTTAACCCCGATGAACTTGCCGAGCGTTATGGCGCTGACACTCTCCGCATGTACGAGATGTTCCTTGGTCCTTTAGAACAAAGCAAACCGTGGAACACCAATGGTATAGAAGGTGTTTTCAAATTCCTGCGTAAGTTCTGGAAACTTTTCCATGATGATGAGTTCAACTTTAATGTTTCAGAAGCGGAACCTGCAAAGGCCGAATACAAAGCCTTACATAAGATCATTCGAAAAGTTGAAGAAGATATCGAACGCTTTTCTTTCAATACTTCGGTTTCCAGTTTTATGATCTGTGTAAACGAGCTTACTGATCTGAAGTGCAACAAAAGAAAGATCCTGCACGATCTTGTAATAGTGCTTCAACCGTATGCACCGCATATCACGGAAGAATTATGGACTTTGCTGGGCAATGAGGCTGGTAAGATCTCAGCTGCTAATTATCCTGAATTCAATCCTGAATACCTCGTTGAAAACGAATTCTCATATCCTGTTTCCATTAACGGCAAAACTAGATTGAACCTTAATATCTCTCTCGCCCTGCCTCAGGCAGAAGTGGAGCCTATTATATTGGAAAATGAGGATGTAAAAAAATATCTGGAGGGAAGAACTCCGAAGAAAATAATATTCGTAAAAGGGAAAATAATAAATGTTGTGGTTTAATTACTATCCTCCCGGGAATATTTCATCCAAAACCGGGTTAATGCGAACAACTTGGGCAACCCTGTGTTTGTTCGCAATTCCACTTTCTTTATAAGCTTTTCGCGCAAAAGTGTAACAATCACCAATTTCTTTAGACTAATATCAAAATCAATTACATGAAAAGAATACTACTATTATTAACCTTCATATCCTTTATAGGTACTGTTTCTGCGCAGGGTTTGGGCGGAGCTGCACCTGCAGGTGTTACCGGAAGAATATCCGGATCAATTGTCGATTCACTTACCCGTAAACCGATTGACTATGCTACTATAGCTCTTGGCCGTGCCGGAACTGCCAGATCTACAAACGGCGCACTTTCTGATGAAAAAGGAACATTTAAGATCGAAAACATTGCTGCTGGATCTTATCGGATTACAATTGCATTTTTGGGATACCAAACGAAGATCATTGATTCGGTAAAAACTACTGCAGCTAAACCAGATCTAAATCTGGGCCGGATCTTTTTGACTCCGAATTCGAAAGCACTGGGAGAGGTCGTGGTAACAGGAATAACTCCGATTGTAGAGAATAAGATCGATAAACTTGTTTACAATGCGGAGCAGGATGTTGCTATAGCAGGCGGAAATGCTACAGATGTATTGCGTAAAGTTCCGCTCCTTTCAGTGGATTTCGAAGGTAATGTCTCATTAAGAGGAAGCCAGAATGTCAAAGTTCTGATCAATGGTAAGCCTTCAGGCTCCATGGCTAACAATATGGCAGACGCTTTAAAAGCAATCCCTGCGGATCAGATAAAGAATGTGGAGGTGATCACATCTCCATCAGCTAAATATGATGCGGAAGGTACGTCTGGTATTATTAATATTATCACAAAGAAAAACAATCTTGCAGGCGTAAGCGGTTCTGTGAACGCTGGTGTTGGTACCAGGCAAAACAGTGGAAACCTTAATCTGAATGCAAAAACCGGGCGTCTCGCAGTTACTGCAAATGGCGGTGGCTTTTATTCATGGCCGCAAACGAGCACTATTTCTTTTAAACGCTCGTCAAATGACGGTTCGCAGGTTTTAAGTCAATCAGGAAAGAGTGAGTCAGATCGCTTGGCTGCGAATGGTTCGATCGGTGCAGATTATGATTTCAACAGCTTTAACTCAATAAGTTCAAACCTGCGCCTGAATGGTTTTAATAGAAAGGTTGACGGAAGCAATGTCAATGAAAATACTTTCGGCGGAGCGCCAGTGATCTTTACGCGTTTGAGCGATAATTCTATCGAGATGAACGGGTTCGACTGGAGCAGTGATTTCCTTCACAAATTCAAAAAGAAAGATCAACAGATATCTGTTGCCTATCAGCTGTCGCACAGTGTGCAGTTGAATGATTATACGACAGATTTCTCCAACACTATAATTGACGAGTATGGAGATAACGATGCGGATAATACTGAGAATACTATCCAGGTAGATTATACGCATCCTTTCAAAAAAGTAACCCTTGAAACAGGTGTGAAGGGTATACTTCGCGATATCGTTAGTGATAACAGGACGCGCAGTTTGAATTCAACTACCGGAGTGTTTACGCCCATTGCGGCGCGCACGTACGTTTATGATTACAATCAGGATGTTTATTCAGCTTATGCGACGCTTGGTTTTACCCTGGCGAAAAAATATGGCATCAGAGCTGGTGCAAGATATGAGGCTACAGAAATTGAGGGCGATGCAAGAAGCACAGGTACCGGCGTTTCACCTTTTAGCAGCAGCTATTATAACCTTGTACCAAGTTTTGTAATATCCAGAACATTCAAGAACTACTCGACAATTAAATTAAGCTACAACCAGCGTTTACAACGGCCAAGTTTATTTTATCTGAATCCTTTCCTAAACAGTGCAGATATTTTTAACCAGTCACAGGGTAACCCATCTCTGAAACCGGAGTTGTCACATAATATTGAGTTCAATTACTCCATGTTTGTTAAAACCACAGTGGTAAACGCATCGGTATTTTACCGCAGGACTAACGATATCATCGAAAGCTTTATACTTCCGACGACAGTTACAGATCCAACCACAGGAAACAGTGTTTCCGGTTCAAGAACTACTTACCAGAACGTAGGTAACAATAACTCAGTTGGATTCAACTTCTTCGGCCAGATTAACCCGGTGAAACCTCTAACGCTGCGTGGTAACTTTAACGTTTTCACATATGATATTAGCACCAATAGTTCAGTTGTTGTCTCAAATGCAAATTCAGGAGTACAAATGCTTTATAACGGGTTTATAATGGGTACTTACGCATTTCCTAAAGGCTTAACGTTCGAAACTTTCCTGATCACAAACTCTCCGCGCCGTACAGCTCAGGGACGGAATCCATCATTTAATATGTGGAATCTTGGCCTGAAAAAGGAAATCATGGCGAAAAAGGGAAGTATCGGCTTGACCGTTATCGACCCGTTCAACGAGAACAAGAATTTCCGTCAGAATATCACAGGCACTGACTTTACCCAGACAAGTAACTTTTCCCTTCCATTCCGATCTTTCGGGATGAGCTTTAGCTACCGTTTTGGAAAGATGACCATGCAGGCGCCAAGGAAAAAACGCGGAGTTACTAATGATGACTTGAAACAAGAGCAACAAGCTACCGGTAATCAGTAATTAGTGATTGGTAGTTCGTCCCATAGGGATGCCTACGGCATTGTTAGCAGTTAGAACGAATACCGACAATTAAAAGCTTGTTTCATAAGGCAAAAGACACCGACACTAAATTAGTGCCGGTGTTTTTTCTTTGGTGCCGGACCGAAGTAGTACGGCTGGTTTTGTACATTTGCCCAAATTCTGCTTAATGAAACCTGCGTGAACTTGCCGCTCACAAACCACATGAATAAGCTCGCGCAAACTTCATAGTCGCTAAAAAAATATATTCTAATGAAAATTATTTCACTTTTACCGGCCGCCACTGAGATAGTTTGGGCTCTGGGTCTTGACCACCAGCTTGTGGGCCGTTCGCATGAGTGCGATTTTCCTGAAAGTGTAAAGGATCTTCCGGTATGTTCGTCTGCTAAGTTTATTTCAGGATCAGATAGCCTTGAAATTGACAAGCAGGTAAAAGAGATCCTTACAGATGCGTTGTCGATTTATACCATCGATAAAGAAATGATCAGGAAACTTAATCCTGATGTGATCATCACCCAGGCTCAGTGTGAGGTTTGTGCAGTGAGTTTGAAAGATGTAGAAGCAGCACTTGACGGTTTACTGGATAAGGAATGCAGGATAATTTCGCTCGAGCCCAATGTGCTTTCAGATGTTTATAATGATATCAGAAACATCGCTGGAATTATGAACGTAAGCGCCCGGGCAGATGATCTCCTGGAACGCGCTGATGAACGATTAGATATTATCCTGCACAAGCTCAAATTCCTTTCTGAGAAGCCAAAAGTTGCCTGTATAGAATGGCTGACTCCTTTAATGATAGCCGGTAACTGGACGCCAGAGCTGGTTCAAATCGCAGGGGGCAATCCCATACTTTCAGTTAACGGCAAACATTCACCCTTTGTTGATTTTAAAGATGTAGTGAAAGAAGATCCGGATATAATTGTGGTTACGCCATGCGGATTCTCAATACCCAGAACTCTGCAGGAGATCAATTTGTTACTAGATCTTCCCGGATGGCAGGAACTTAAAGCGGTTAAAGACAACCGGATATATATTGCCGATGGAAACCAATACTTCAACCGCTCAGGTCCGAGACTGACAGATAGCATCGAAATTCTTGCTGAAATTATTAACCCAAAGCAATTTGTGTTTGGATATCAAGGGGCGGGGTGGATACAGTTTAATGTGCAAATGAGTAAATTAGATAATTAGCAAATTTGCTCATTTCCTAATTTGCTCATTCTCTAATTAAAAAGCGATGAATTGATCGATCTGCTGATCGGTAAATTTCATGGTATCTTCTTTAAACAAATTCCCATTCTCATCTAATTCCTTGTGAATAGCAGGAATGTGGATCCGAAGGGGCAGAACATGCATATTGATGTAGTGGCAAATGCCTGTGAAATGATCTACCCCGCGGATATTGCCGTATTTGCCTGAGGATAATCCAACAAGAGCAGCTTTCTTACCATAAAAGCTTTCCGGAAATTTACAGGCGTCTATGAAGGTTTTGAGGATGCCCGGAAACCCACCATTGTATTCAGGAAAGATGAAAAGGAATTTGCTGCTGAGCGTGACTTTATCCTGTATCAGCTGAAACGCTTCACTTCGTTTACCGTACAGGTCAGTGCCGATCAGATGATGCGGCAAATCCGTAAGAGATAACAGATCTGCTTCATACCCTTTGGACGCAATTTGTCTTTGATAATATTCAGCCAGCTTCAGCGTATAACTTCCTTCCCGGTTCGTGCCTGAAATAATAGTGATCATTTTTGTTGATAAGATGTGCAAAACGAAAATCGCCCCGCCGGTTAAATAGTTTTAAGTTTGTTATCTTTAGTACTTGGTAAAAAGCCATCCAGACATATCAAAAGTATTCTTTTTTACTGCTATACAGATATAACGAGGCTTACTTAATATCAGTTATTTGTAATTATTTTCTAGAAATGGGTAAAATCATCGCGTTAGCTAACCAGAAAGGTGGCGTTGGTAAAACAACTTCGTCAATAAATCTGGCCGCCAGTTTAGCTGTGCTCGAATATCGTACTTTATTGGTTGATGCTGATCCGCAGGCTAATTCAACTTCGGGCATCGGTTATGATCCGCGTACGATTAAAGCAAGCATTTATGAGTGTATCATCAATGAAATAGATCCTGCAGACGCTATTAAAAGTACCGATACACCAAACCTTGACCTGCTGCCTGCTCATATCGATCTTGTCGGAGCTGAAATAGAAATGATCAATCTGACAGACCGTGAGTATAAAATGAAAGCTGTCCTGGAGAAGATCCGTGATAACTACGATTTTATCATCATTGATTGCTCGCCGTCATTAGGACTAATCACGATCAACGCCCTAACGGCAGCAGATTCGGTAATAATTCCTGTTCAATGTGAGTATTTCGCATTAGAAGGCCTTGGAAAATTATTGAATACGATCAAGATCGTTCAAAACCGTTTAAATCCTGAATTGCAGATTGAAGGTATCTTATTGACAATGTACGACGTGCGTTTGCGCTTATCAAATCAGGTGGTTGAAGAAGTAAAAACACATTTTCAGGATCTTGTTTTCGACACCATCATCCAGCGAAATACCCGTCTTAGTGAGGCTCCAAGTTATGGGATCTCTGTGATCATGCATGATGCAAATTGTAAGGGAGCTATCAATTATCTTAACCTGGCCCGCGAGATCATCCGTAAAAATGGTCTTGTTTCAAATGAAGAAGCCGAAAAGCAAGCATTAGTTTAGTTTATTATATGGTCCATCAGAAGAAAACAGGCCTGGGGAAAGGATTACGAGCGTTATTGGATGATTCAGATCTGCCAGAAAACGACAGGAAACAACAGATTAGCAACGAGAGCACTTCTTTAGGATCTATAAGTTTTGTTAAAATAAATCAGGTTGATGTTAACCCGTTTCAACCCCGTACGGATTTTGATCCCGAAGCACTTCAGGAACTATCCGAATCAATAAAGCTTCAGGGACTGATCCAGCCAATAACCGTTAGAAAAACAGGCCAGAATTCCTACCAGCTCATATCCGGCGAGCGGCGCTTACGCGCTGCAAAACTTGCCGGGCTAACTGAAATTCCTGCATATATCCGGACTGCTAACGACCAGCAGATGCTGGAAATGGCGCTTATTGAGAACATTCAGCGTGAGAACTTGAATGCAATCGAAGTTGCCTTAACCTTTCAGCGGATGATCGATGAATGCAGCCTCAAACAGGAAGAACTGGGGAGCAGGGTGAGCAAGAATCGTTCAACAGTAACAAATTATTTGCGCCTTCTTAAATTACCCCCTGCTATCCAGGGGGCTATTCGTGATAAGGATATCTCAATGGGCCATGCCCGTGCCCTAATTTCAGTCGAAAACCCGGATCAGCAATTATATATCTTTCAGGAGATAATAAATCGCGGCCTCTCGGTTAGAAAAGTTGAAGAATTAGTTCGCCAGATAGAGAAATCAGGTAAACAAAAAGGTTTCGTCTCTAAAAAGGAAGGAATTTCTTTTCAGTATATGAAGATTCAGGATGACCTGGCATCGAAGTTTGCAACGAATGTTAAGTTAAAACTTAAAGAAAAGGGAACTGGTTCTATAGAAATTACGTTCATGTCTGATGATGACCTGCACAGAATTCTGGAAATGTTAGACTGGTAATGACTCATAAACTTCTAAGCTTGATCGTTTTCTTGTGTCTTTTGACGCAGATTAAAGCTTATTCTCAAAATTCCGATACCATACCTAAGAAGAAGAGGGCAAAACAAGAGGTTGCGCTAAACGGTGTAGTTAAGGATTCCGCAAGGCTTGCTATTGAAGCTATGCCCGGAATTGCCGCTCGCCGGTCGGCTATGCTTCCGGGGCTTGGGCAGATCTACAATAAACGCTGGTGGAAAGTGCCCCTCGTTTACGGAGGCTTTGTTGGTATCGGGCTGGTTTATGAATTTAATCAACGTCAGTATAAAATTTTTCTCACGGAGGCTCAATATAGGCAGGAAGATCCTTCAAAAGCTAACCCTGCCTGGAAGGGGGTATATACCGATGAGGGAATAATTGGAGTAAAGGATGACTACCGAAGGACCCGCGACCTTTCTATACTCGCCGGGGTTGCTTTTTATGCTATCCAAATAATAGATGCCTATATTGATGCCAAGTTCTTCAGGTTTGATGTATCTAACGATCTGTCAATTCAAGTGGATCCCTTGATCCAGCCCGCGCAAATTTATAATGCGGCGTCGCCTGCAGCAACTACAATTGGGTTTAAAGTCAAGCTATCTTTATGAGATACTTTATATTTTAACTTAAATTAACATATGAAACATCGTGAGCACACAATTTACAAAACTTAATGAATGTGCTTGCAGGCTCATGATAGCCCTGCCTGCCGGCAGGCAGGTTCATTGCCGTTAAAAAACAATTATATTAAAATGAAAATAGCTATTCTCGGTTATGGTAAGATGGGGCAAATAATAGAGCAATTGGCCATTGAAAGAGGTCATGACATCGTATTAAAAGTAAATGCTGATAATCTGCAGGATCTGACCATTGCCAATCTTAAAAATGCTGAAGTAGCTATCGACTTTAGCACACCTGATTCTGTATTAAAGAATATTGAAACTTGTTTTGATGCCGGAGTGGCGGTCGTTGTTGGAACTACGGGCTGGTACGGTCGCTTACAGGAAGTTAAGAACCAATGTATCGAGGGTAACAATACCTTGCTGTACGGCTCTAACTTTAGCGTAGGGGTCAATATCTTCTTCTTTGTAAATAAGATTCTGGCAAAGATTATGAACCGGTACCCGCAGTATGAAGTTCAGGTGGAAGAAATACATCATACCGAGAAACTGGATGCTCCAAGTGGTACGGCTATGAGTATCGCCGAAGGAATTATTGGGGGGCTAGACCGCAAGAGCGAATGGGTTAATGAACTTATTGGGTCTAATCCTGAACTGGTCACCAAACCTGATCAATTGCTTATAGAATCACATCGTATTGAGGATGTTCCCGGAACGCATACCATTATCTATAGCTCGGAAGTGGATGATATCGAGTTTAAGCACAAAGCACACAACCGGGCTGGATTTGCTCTGGGAGCTGTTTTGGCGGCAGAATGGGTTCATGATAAAACCGGATTTTTTAATATCACGGATATGTTTGATTTTAGCGTTTAAATTTTTGTTATAAATAACAATATGAACTGGAAGTTTTGGAATAAAGATAAGTCTAAGGATAAAAAGAAAAAGGTTAAAAAGAGTGCGGGAAGGGAATGGTTTGATGCGATCCTATTTGCAGTAATTGCTGCCACTCTGATTAGGGGACTTTTCATTGAAGCCTATACGATTCCAACTGGTTCGATGGAAAAGACATTGCTCGTAGGGGATTTTCTTTTTGTAAGTAAGGTCAACTACGGCGCGCGGATGCCAATTACTCCGGTGTCTTTCCCGTTCGCTCATCATACGATGCCGGTGACGGGCACAAAAGCATATTGGGATGGAATCCAGTGGAAGTACAGACGACTCCCAGGCTTGAGCAAAATAAAGCGTAATGATGTTGTAGTTTTTAACTATCCAATGGATGCAGATGCGCCATTGTCACGCCCGGTTGATAAGCGCGAAAATTATATCAAGCGATGTCTTGCTATCGGCGGAGACACCATCAGCATCATAAACGCACAAGTATTTGTAAACAGCAAGCCCGCAGAGGTACCGGAGTTTGGCGAGAAATATTATAAAGTACAGTCAGATGGAACTGAATTTAATCCACAGACGCTTGAAGATATGCATATCGAAGCTCAGCGCTCTGCTGAAGACGAGTACTTCTTTAACATGACAGGCGCAGATGCGGAGGTAGTTAAAAAATGGGCGAACGTTAAATCTGTAACAAGATATGTAGCGCCAAGCGATCTGCAGATCTTTCCGCACAGTCCCAACCATCCCTGGTCGGCTGATAACTTTGGTCCGCTTATCATACCTAAAGAAGGGTGGACTGTTAAGCTTGACAGTGCATCATATCCTTTGTATGAAAGAGCCATCACGTTATACGAAGGCAACAAAGTTGAACGTGCTGGGAATAATTTCGTGATCAACGGTAAACAGACCTCAACCTATACATTCAAGATGAACTTCTACTGGATGATGGGCGATAACCGGGATAATTCACTTGATTCCCGTTACTGGGGTTTCGTGCCTGAGGACCATATTGTAGGTAAGGCGCTATTCGTTTGGATGAGCTGGGATGCTAATGGGTCGTTCTTTAATAAGATCCGTTGGAGCAGGATACTGGACGGGATACATTAAGGAAGTCAGACATCGGACTTCGGAATTACTCCACCTTATACCGGTAGATAAACCTCGCTAAATTTCCATCAATATCAGTTCCCTCAACGGTTGCTTTATAGTTTCCTTTGTTATCTCCATTGTAAAACTCGAAAGACATGTTTCCATTCTTATCTGTAAACACCTTTGGATTCCAATAAACGGTTGTACGCAGATCCGATCCGACTGTACGGCTTTCGGCTGTAATATACTTAGGGACGTAGAACTCCCGGCCCTTGATAAAACCTTGGGGGTTAAACGTCAATACGTTGTTTGGCGGGAAGAGCTTTTTAAGATCATCAGCGGTAACAGGCTTTTTCGCGTCTTTTTTAGAATAAATTGATAATACACCATTGGTGCCATATGTGCGGTTAACCAAGCCCAGATCATCTTTCAGGAAGACCTCGACACTTTCAACATCAGATGGTACAATATTATTTAGAAAGGTTGCCTCTATTTGCATGCCGTCAAGAAATATTGCTACGGGAACTTTTAGTCCGCTGTTAAAAACGCGGGTCACAAAGAAATTATTATCCGAGAATGTTAAGCCCATAGCTGCGGTCTGCAGACAGCTGATCATTACATTACAACCCTTAAATCTTTCATTGTCTATAGTATGGTCAGCAAGCATGCTTAGGCCGGACAGCGCCGGAAAATCATTATGGCTAACTTTTTTAATAGGCGCCGCTTTAACCACAACTTCCTGAAGCATCTGAGTCGATAACCTGTATTGTCTTTGACTATTTTGAAGATAAGGACTCAGGATACTATCAATATTTAACACTTCACCGGGTGCATTCACATTTTTAGTGACAGCCGGGAAAGCGGAGCCGTCAAGCATGATCATCATGTTCCTCGCACCGGTAGCAGTTCTCGCAGTGATGGAGACTTCTGCGGAATCAGGAACTACAACGTTCTTGAATTTAAATATACCATTCACGTCCGTTAATGCTTCAGCATAGAATCTGCTTTTAGGTACAACGAGCTTTAACGAGCCTTTGGAAACCGGCATCCCGTTGGCAGATCTCAACGTTCCCGAAAATTCCATACCCTGTTCGGGGAGAAAGCTAACTGTTGGACCTTTATCAGCCAGAATATCTTTATATGCAAACTTGCGGTAACCCTGGGTCAACATAAGTACATCCAGATCAGATCGTTTTTTCTCGTTAACCTGATTGAAATAGTAGTTTGGTTCTTCGATATAGCCTTTCAGTTCCGACGACAAGAGTAACGTACTTAGTATTGTAGATTCTTTATTCTCATCGTAAGGTACTTTAGATTCATTAATAACCGAAATGGAGAAATTGCCCTCAACAGGCGTATTATTAGTTTTGGCAGTTACACTCATCTTCACAGGCTGCCTTACCCCGTAAGTTTTTTTATCACTATTGACTGCTAAAGTTAGAACGTCACGTTGTTTGTTGAAAATAAGTCGTTCAGTTAATGGCTCACCGGCGGATGAAAACAGGGTGACTTGTACAATACCGGTCGGGAATTTATCCTTTGGAATGGACGCCGAAAATGACGCAGCACTAAGCGACGCTTTGGCAGCATAGCAAATTACCCCTTTGCTCCTCGCAACTATGTAGAAGTTCTTGTTCTGGTTAGCTGTAAAATAAGTGTTATTACTTGTCACCCTCAGTAATAAGCTTGCTGGGTCAGTGTTAATTACCGACAGCGCTATCCCTGCAGACTTTGCCGCGGGGATCGCTACCGTCTTCTTTACTCCATTGGAAAAACTAAGGTTTGCTTTGTAGGATTGGCCAGGCTCGGGTAAAAGGGCGAAAATGCCCATTCCAAGATGCTGTGTTTCTAAAGTAGCAACCGATTTTCCAGAGTTATCGACGATCTCGCCTGTTACGCCAATACCAAGGCCCTTTTCACCCAGAGCTTTGAATCCAATTTTTGATCTTACATTTTCAACAAACTCGCCACCTTCAGGAAAAAACTGAATGTCGGCTTCAGCAAATGAGTTCTTTAATGGAAATGTAGATGTAATCTTATCATCTGCGATTTCCAGGATGGTTTCCAGTACACCTGCGTTAAGTGCTGCTTTTTGGTTGGCTGTCAGCGCCAGTGTCAGGACACCATTGGCATCTGTGGTGCCACGACCTTTTGAGATATCTTCAAAATTTGAAATTAATCGCCATGCAACCCGGGCATTCGCAAGGGGCTTACCATCCGGGTCTTTGTATACCACCTGTACATTTGCGCGGGGTGATCCCCCTGCGTCCTCAGCTTTTATAGAAATAGAGGTGATTGCTTTTCGATTAATGGCATTCCCAATCTGAATATTCTTATTGAAAAAATAAGATTCGTCACTGTTAAGCATCCAGTATGTATAGGCCCGCACCCGGTAGTTTCCCGATTTATATACCAGCGGGTCAAGAGTAATACTGCCGTATGCGGAAGTGTTAACCACAGGCAGCCGCATTGCTTTCACAAGAGTATCCTGGTCCGAAACGAGGTCTACATAAACAATCTTGCTCAGATCGGAAGGCTGATCCTGGCCGGAAGCAATGTAAGCCTTGAACCATATTGTATCGCCAACTGCATAATAAGGCTTGTCGAAATGCAGGTAAACCTTCTCTGTAGGAAACTCAGTAATTAATTTTTGATTCTTTTCGATTAAGGAATTAAGGCCCACTGTATCCTGTGAGTACACAAAATCTGCCTGTATAAGGGCCAGAAACGGGATAATCAGGAAGCGTAAAATTCTCATGCAATAAATAGGGTATGATATATCGCTAATATAAATAAATGGTGTTTTAAAATAGAAACGAAGATGCGTTTAACATATTTTAACTGAGATATGAAGCAGGAGGTAAGAGGTATGAAGTATAATGGATTTCCGACAACTGTCGAGTGCGCAAGTGTACGTGTTAAACATCCAGCTCTCCTCCCAGCCTCATACCTCATGCCTCAGTCTTTCAACCCCAAACTTCTCAGCCAGTCCGTTCAAGTCCTCGCAAACTACGTCAATAATTGGAATTCCGTTAACCTTTCGCTCTTTTTCAGCCAGAAGCTCTGGTTCCCCCGGTATAATTACACCCTGATCTGCTGAAACCGGGGTAGCCGATTTGAACCGTTCAATCCAATTATCCAGATGAGATTTAAATTCATCTACAGGCCTGAATCCATCAACCCGCATAGCGCCCAGGAAGTGGCCGATACCTTCGCCTACAGGGTTATCAGAAGGTTCAAGAAAGGCAACAAAAGGAGGCACCCACGGACCGTAGTTAGCACCGGATAGTACTGCGGATAAAATATCGACTGTCGCGCTGAGTCCGAAGCCTTTGTGGCTTCCATGATCCCGGTCGCTTCCCAGAGGAAGTAAAGAGCCGCCTTTTTTCAGTTCATGAGGATCAGTTGATGGGTTTCCATCTTTGTCCTGAATCCAGCCATGGGGAACGGGCTTCCCGGAACGCTGAGCAATTTCAAGCTTGCCGTTCGCAGCTGAAGACGTAGCCATGTCAATAATAACAGGCGGATATTTTCCTGCGGGAAAAGCATAGCACATCGGGTTGGTGCCGAGCATTCTTTCGTTAGCAAATGTTGGTGCAACAAGCGGGCTGGCATTGGTCATGGCAAAACCGATCATGTCTTTTTCAAGGGCAAGCATGGTATGATAACCAGCAATACCGAAGTGGTTAGAATTCTTTACCGCTACCCATCCCGAGCCATATTTTTCAGCTTTTTCAATCGCAACCTTCATAGCGAATGGTGCGACAACCAAACCCAGTCCGGCATCGCCGTCTACTGTCGCTGTTGTCGGTGTCTCATGAACAACGCGGATATTTGGACTTGTATTTATGCGTTTCTTTTCCCACAGCCGGACATATCCGCTTAACCTGGCAACTCCATGTGAATCAATTCCACGAAGATCGGATTTGATGAGCACGTCAGTGGCAAGTTCAGCATGTTCTGCAGAGCAGCCCATCTTTACAAAAATGGAAATAGTGAACTTTCTGAGGATATCTTCAGTAAATGTAAGGTAGGCCATGAAACTATTCTTCTAAAATTGTAAACTTCAGATCCAGGGGTTTGAAATTTTCGACCAGCTCCTTAATGAATTCTTTGCCGTATTTTACATAGAAAAGTCCGAAGTTTTCCGTCCGTTCCTGTAATCCCCCGCGAGGGAAAAGCTTGCCTTTTAGAGAATCAATCTGAACCAGGGCGTCTGAAAAATTTCGCTTTTCCGCTTTCATTAGTTTAGTTTCCAGGTTCTTCATCGCCTTATGTAGCCTGGCTTTAACAGCCTCTGAACTTGGGGCTAATGTAGGATCGATCTTATGGGTCCTAAGCTTTAGATTCTCAAAAATATTGTCGAATACTTGCAATTCGTCGTTTAGATTGAGGACATGTTCGGTATGATCCTTAACCCATCGCTTTTTGAGATCTTCAGTATCCTCAAATATATTTTTCAGGGTTAGGTCAAGCCTGGAAAGCTTAGCTGTAAGTTTGTTTGTAATTATAGCCGAATTCCTGAGTAGTAAAATAGGGAAATCCACATGGTAAAAGTCGAAGTTTTGTTTGAGCTGAAGCCAGTATACAATTTCTGCAGCTCCCCCGATATATGCCAGGTTAGGCAATATTACTTCCTGGAAAAGAGGGCGCATGACTACATTCGGGCTGAAACGTTCAGGATATTCCTTAATCTCCGCCTTTAACTCGTCTGCAGTAAAACTGATCTCACTATTAAGAACTGTATATCTGTTATCTTCAAAAACGATGCGTTCCCGCAGATTGTCGTTCAAATAAAAGAAGTTTATCTCTCTGGGATTTACCTGGGTTTCTAACCCCAGTTCTTCCAGTTCTTTACTCCCTTTTGAAATATTCCTGAAGCTGTTCTGTTCAATAATATCACGGTAAGTTATATCAGAAAACTGGCTTTTTAGCTTACGATTATCCGCATCCAAAATAACCAGCCCATATTCCTCAAAAAATGAATTGACGATAAACCGTGTCGCGTCTGCCAGATTTGACTTTTCAGCGTAGGCACTTTGCATTAATTTGCTGAGATGCTCAGCATGATCAGATACACCTAAGGTGCTGATGTATTCCCTGAGTGTATTAGCTATTTCCTTAGTAGCAATACGACCGGTTGCGCCATTTGTTTCGATATTCCAGGCGATCTTTTTACCTGCGATGTAGGTATGGTTAATCTCAGCGAAATCGTGATCTTCAGTAGCCATCCAGTAGACAGGTACAAAGTCCTTATCAGGGAAATTTGCCTTTAATTCCTTTGCAAGATTTATAGCTGTTACTATTTTGAAAATAAAATATAGGGGACCTGTAAATAGATTAAGCTGGTGACCTGTTGTTACGGTGTAAGTGCTTTTTTTAAGAAGCAGGTCAATATTGTTGCTGACTGAATTGTGGATCGAATGACCAGGCCTGGAATATTGCTCGGTAAGCACCTCGGTCAGGATCTGTCGATTACAATGGTTTGCTTTTGTATTAATGAGGTTCCGGAAACCCTCGATGTCTGCCCTGAAGTTAATAAATGGGCTCAGTTCAGGATCGTTTTCCAGATAGCGAATTATTGCCGGTGAGAAACTGTTAGTTTCGCTGTAATCAATATAATTTGCCTTCATCAAGTAGCGAAATTAGAGGAATTTGCGGAATTCCCTCAGCAGTATCGATTATTTGACAATCCGTCCATATAGATCGAAATCTTCGGCCCGATCGATTTTGACATTTACGAAACTTCCCGGGGTCGCATAATCAACGCTCGCATCAAGCAGAACCTCATTATCTACTTCTGGAGAATCAAATTCAGTACGTCCTGTGAAGAAATCTCCATCTTTTTTGTCTATCAGGACTTTAAAAGTCTGACCGATTTTTTGCTGATTTTTTTCGTACGAGATATGCTGCTGAACTCCCATAATGGCGTCAACCCGATCCTGTTTTACTTCTTCAGGTACATCGTCGATCAATTGGTGAGCATGCGTCTTTTCTTCATGAGAATAAGTAAAACATCCCAACCGTTCAAAACGTGTTTCCTCTACCCAGTCTTTCATTTCCTGGAAATCCTGTTCCGTTTCGCCAGGATAGCCACAAATAAGGGTTGTACGCAAAGCAATCCCGGGAACTTTATCACGAATGGAATTTACAAGATCAACCGTCTTTTGCCGTGTAATTCCACGGCGCATTGAACTCAGCATATTATCAGTAATATGCTGAAGGGGCATGTCGAGATAATTGCAAATATTTTCCCGCTCATTCATTACTTCAAGAATATCCATGGGAAAACCTGAAGGATAAGCATATTGGAGACGAATCCATTCAATCCCGCTAACATCCGAAAGATTTCTGAGCAGGTCGGCTAGATTACGTTTGTTGTAAAGATCCAGGCCGTAATAAGTCAGATCCTGTGCAATTAGTATTAATTCCTTAGTTCCATTCTTTGCGAGGAATTTAGCTTCCTTAACCAATTCGTCGATTGGTTTTGAAACATGCTTGCCCCGCATAAGCGGTATAGCGCAAAATGAGCAGGGCCTGTTGCAGCCTTCAGCAATTTTGAAATATGAAAAATGAGAAGGGGTCGTCAAAAGGCGTTCGCCGACAAGTTCATGCTTGTAATCAGCGCCTATTGAAGTTAGCAGGTTCTGCAGGTCGTTGGTACCAAAAAAGGAATCGACATTAGTTATTTCAGCTTCAAGCTCTGGTTTATATCGCTCAGAAAGGCAACCGGTAACAATAACTTTTCCAACCTTGCCTTCATCTTTCAGCTGACTGTATTCGAGAATAGTGTCGATTGATTCCTGCTTCGCATTATCAATAAACCCGCAGGTATTGATCACTATAATATCGTTATTGTTCAGTTTCTCAGCTTCGTGAATGACATCCATTTGGTTTCCCCTCAGCTGTCCCATCAGAACCTCTGAATCATGGATATTCTTCGAGCATCCGAGAGTAATAACGTTTACCCTGGGTCTCGCAGGAAGCTTCGCACTGATCTTAGTCTTCATTTTCTTTAATTCTCTTATTTAAAAAGCGAGTCTACAAACTCTTTCTTGTTAAATAACTGAAGGTGGTCTATTCCTTCACCCACACCAATATATTTCACCGGGATCTTAAACTGATCCGAGATCCCGATAACAACCCCGCCTTTCGCCGTGCCGTCAAGTTTTGTAAGAGCGAGCGCGTTCACTTCAGTTGCCTGTGTAAACTGCTTGCATTGTTCGATAGCATTTTGTCCGGTTGATGCATCGAGAACCAGTAAGATCTCATGAGGTGCACCCGGAACAACCTTTTGCATTACCTGCTTAATTTTGGTCAGTTCGTTCATTAGCGCAACCTTATTATGTAAGCGGCCTGCTGTGTCGATAATTGCAACATCGTCGCCATTTGCCACTGCCGATTGCAAAGTATCAAAGGCTACAGATGCCGGATCTGAACCCATCGGCTGGGCTACTACTCGGACACCAACACGTTCACCCCATAATTTAATCTGTTCCACGGCAGCCGCGCGGAAAGTATCGGCAGCGCCAAGAACAACTTTGTTACCTGCAAGCTTAAGTTTATGAGCCAGTTTACCAATAGTGGTAGTTTTGCCAACCCCGTTTACGCCAACCACCATGATCACATAAGGCTTATGGTCGCCGTATTCGAAATTCCTGAAATCGTTAGTGTTATTTTCTGAAAGCAGGTTCTGAATCTCTCCGCGAAGGATGCCATTCAACTCCGATGTATTTACATACTTATCCTCGGCAACGCGGGCTTCGATGCGTGATATGATCTTCAGGGTAGTTTGTACTCCAACGTCGGAAGTTACCAGGATCTCTTCCAGCTCATCCAAAACATCCTCATCAACTGTTGATTTACCCACAACAGCTTTCGTGATCTTTGAAAACAAGCCTTCTCGGGATTTCTCCAGACTTTTATCCAGAGCCTCCTGTTCTTCAATATTGTTTTCTTTCTTCTTGAAAAAATCGAATAATCCCATGGGCGGTTTAGTAAATGTTACGAGGTATGCTTTGACATTTTATTTTCCTTTAGCAACCGTCGATGGTAATCAGTAATCAGTGTTCAGTTAGTAGTATTTAGTGATCAGTAAGCAGTGGCACATCTCATAAACCACGTTTAATGCGCTTTGCTAACCGCCACGCACTGATTACTGATTACCGATTACCAATTACTGTCCGGTCTCAACAAAAAAGCCCCCCAACGTACTCACGCGGGTGGCTTTTCTAAAATTCATTTAAAGGATTACTCTCCGCCTTTTGATACGGCAATAGCGTCCTTAACGTGATCGTTGTGAACGATTATTTCTTTGAACGAATAAGCACCAGATTTTGGCGACTTCGTCATTGTAATAACTTTTGAGTATTCTTTACCAGCTCCGGTTTTCAGGGTTGCAACTACTTTCTTTGCCATTTCTTTTTGAGTTGTTAGTTATAGGTTGTAAGTTGTAAGTAGGATGCTTATAACTTATTACTTATAACTTAGTACTTATAACTTCTATTTAATTTCTTTGTGAACAGTCACCTTTCTTAGAACAGGGTTAAATTTCTTTAACTCCAAGCGCTCTGTGGTGTTCTTTTTGTTTTTTGTAGTAACGTAACGAGACATTCCAGCCATGCCACTTTCTTTGTGCTCGGTACATTCTAAAATAACCTGAACTCTATTACCTTTCTTAGCCATTGTATGTTGTTTTGAGTTGTAAGTTGTAGGTTATAAGTTGTAAGTCAAGTGTGCTACTTATAACTTACGACTTAATACTTATAACTATATAAACCCTTTTTTAAGGAACTTATTAATTACGGCTGTGATGCCATTTTTGCTGATGGTTTTGATCGCGGAGGTAGAAACTTTCAACGTTATCCATCTATCTTCTTCGGGAATGTAAAACTTTTTTACATGCAGGTTAGGGTAAAACTTACGCTTGGTTTTTACGTTCGAATTAGAAACGTTAAAACCGTTCATCGCCATTTTCCCGGTTAAATCACAAATTCTCGACATGACTTTATGTGTATCTTTATTATTAATCCAACTCTTTAAAGAGTTTGCAAATATCGGGATAAAAAATCAGATACGCAATACTTGGGTGAAATTTCGTAAAAAAAGACGGGGAGAGAGTTGAAAGTGGAAAGTGGAAAGTGGAAAACTGAAAACTGAAGTGGATGGCTCTTCCCCGATTGGTTCGGGCCGTCAGGTAGGGATATCGTAATTGGCAGGCTACCCAAGTCGCATCTGCCGGCCGGACATTAAGTTGGGTGAATGACATTAATATTTTTTTAGAAAGCAAGGACAGAAGCATTGATTAATGTCAGACGGGTGCTCTGCAGTAGTTTTGCCATTATCAAATGTGTTTCCATGAGAATGTATCGATGGCAAAAGCTACTGCTGCCGCCCCCGTTTATTTTACTTGAGCCCGTGCTGCTATGTCGGGTTTGCAAACGTAACTTCCGTCAGTCCTTTAATAGTAGCAATGTCTTAACCGATATAAACCAGGGCGGCAGCAGTAGCTTTTGGCAGGAAGAGCTGTGTCGTTAAATCCAAATTTTATGGCAAAATTACTGCAGAGCACAGGACTACCGGTTCCGAGGAGCACAGACTTTGCTTTCCAAAATCAAATAATTGGCATATCATTCGCAAACAAACTGTTTTTATCCTCTCAATTCTATCTCTCGGATGTATCCTCTCGCTATCTTGTCTCTCTGCAATCTAGCTTTAATTTTACTTAAAAGAGTTCTCTGTGCATAAATTGTTTTAATATCAAAGGGTACGTACACGACCTTATATAAACTATATTCTGACCCCGTCACAAATCTTCTACACTATATTACCCCATCCGCTTGCATCCTATACCTGAGAAAACTATTTTTACCCCACGAATGACAGATTCATGCCGCATAAGCAGTATGAAAAAATAATTTATATACTAGTAAAATGGATCTCCGTATTAATTCTTTTGACGATTACAAACGCGTTTATGATTACAGTGTTGTAGAGCCTGAAAACTTCTGGGCCGGGGTTGCTGATACCTTTCTCTGGAAGAAAAAGTGGGATAAGGTATTAGAATGGAACTTTGTTGAGCCTAATGTGCAATGGTTTAAAGGTGCTAAGTTAAATATCACTGAAAATTGCCTTGACCGCCACCTCGAAAAAGACGGTGATAAAACCGCTTTGATCTGGGAGCCAAACGACATCGAAGAACATTACCGGAAATTCACTTACAAAGAGCTTCATTTTAAAGTTTGCCAGTTTTCTAATGTGTTAAAGAACAATGGGGTAAAAAAGGGTGACCGTATATGTATCTATATGCCAATGGTTCCGGAATTGGCCATTGCTGTTCTTGCCTGTGCCCGTATAGGAGCTATACATTCTGTTGTTTTCGGCGGATTCTCAGCGCAATCTATCGCTGATCGTATAAACGATGCAGAATGCAACCTGGTTATTACCGCTGACGGCGGTTTCAGAGGGCCAAAAGATATTCCATTAAAGAGCATCATCGATGATGCCATCGTTCAGTGTAAGTCTGTTCAAAAAATTATCGTGCTTACCCGCACACGTACCCCTGTTTCAATGATCAAAGGACGCGATGTGTGGTGGGAAGATGAGATAAGAAAAGTTGAAACCCAGGGCAACCCGGTTTGCGAGGCTGAGGATATGGATTCCGAAGATCCTTTATTTATACTCTATACATCCGGCTCGACCGGCAAGCCTAAAGGTGTAGTGCATACTTGCGGCGGTTACATGGTTTATACGGGTTATACTTTCAGAACGGTATTTCAATACGAGCCGGGAGAAGTTCATTTCTGTACCGCTGATATCGGCTGGATCACCGGCCATTCTTATATAATTTATGGTCCGCTATCACAGGGAGCAACATCTCTTATGTTTGAAGGTGTTCCGACGTATCCTGATGCAGGCCGTTTCTGGGATATTATAGACAAGTTCAAGGTCAATATTTTATATACTGCGCCAACAGCTATCCGTTCGTTGATGAGTTTCGGAGACGGACCTTTGCAAGGCAAAGATCTGAGCTCGCTTACCAAGCTTGGATCAGTTGGGGAACCAATTAATGAGGAAGCATGGCACTGGTACGACGAGAACATCGGGAAAGGCAAATGCCCGATCGTTGATACCTGGTGGCAAACGGAAAATAGCGGCATTATGATCTCGCCGATCGCGGGGATAACCCCTACAAAACCTGGTTATGCCACTCTTCCTTTGCCGGGAATTCAGCCATGTTTAGTTGATGAGCAAGGGAACGAGCTTAAAGGAAATGACGTAAGCGGAAACCTTTGTATCAAATTTCCATGGCCGGGTATTATCCGTACCACTTACGGGGATCATGAACGCTGCCGGACAACCTATTTTGCAACTTATCCTAACATGTATTTCACCGGCGATGGTTGTTTACGTGACGCGGATGGATATTACAGGATAACCGGCCGTGTGGATGATGTGATAAACGTTTCAGGCCACCGTATCGGGACTGCGGAAGTTGAAAATGCAATTAATATGCATGCGGATGTAATTGAGAGTGCCGTTGTGGGATACCCGCATGATATCAAAGGCCAGGGAATCTATGCCTATGTTATTTTGGGCACATCAGGCCATGATCACGAGCTTACACGGAAGGACATTTTACAAACAGTAGCCCGTATCATTGGCGCTATTGCTAAGCCGGATAAGATCCAGTTTGTATCAGGTTTACCGAAAACAAGGTCAGGAAAGATCATGCGGAGGATCCTGAGAAAGATAGCCGAAGGTGAAACAGCGAATCTTGGTGATACGTCGACTCTTTTAGACCCGAATGTGGTGGAAGAGATAAAGCATGGAGCGATGTAGCGGAACCAAGAGCCAGGAACCAAGATCCAAGACATGCACAGGCGTCGAGACTTCTGTTCGTGCGACTTATTATATTTTGATCTATACCGTGTCTTGATTCTTGGCTCCTGATTCTTGGCTCAGGTTTTTGTCGAAACATTTTCCTGTCAACAGGGTTGTCATACTATAACTAAAAAACAAACTACCATGGATAAGCTGGAATTAAAAGGAAGCTGGAATGAGCTTAAAGGAAAAGTTAAACAGGCATATGCAGATATGACAGATGACGATCTAAAATACGAAGAGGGAAAAGATGATGAGCTGTACGGAAGATTACAGCAAAAGACCGGTAAGACCCGTGAAGGTGTTATCGACTGGCTTAGAAGCTTATAATTAACTTCACAAGGAAGCTCCCCAGTCATTTGGGGAGCTTCTTTTTTGGGAGCATTTTTTCATATAATGTGATCTGCTTTTTAGAGTTACCGAGTTATCGGTTACCAGTTACCTGTTGCGCCACCGGGCTAACCCACCGATGGCTGATTACCGATCACTGCTTACTAGTCACGGAGATACCCAACCATAAGCTTTGCGGCCCGTTGCGAAGCCCCTGGGGAACCCATTTTTATAGCGAGTTCATCATAATTAATGAGGATACCCGTACGATATAACTGGTCATGCAATATCATATCCAGTTCCTGGCCAATCGTTTTACTATTACAATCCTCCTGGATAAGCTCTTTAACCACAGCCTCGTTCATTACAAGATTTACGAGGGAAATATATTTGATGTTGACGAGTAGACGTGCTATGGCTATCGATACAGGATTCCCTTTATAAACGACTACCTGGGGAGTTTTAAGAAGTGCAGTCTCCAGGGTTGCCGTGCCTGACGTTACCACAGCGGCTTTTGAGTTGAGAACCAGATTATATGTTGAGTTAAATACTACAGGGATCTTTTGGCCATTTAGGTAAGGAAGATAATCGTCTGCTGTAAAGGTTGGTGCGCCTGCAATTACAAATTGATAGTCAGGAAGACGGTCTGCTGTTTTAACCATTTCAGGCAAAACCCGGTCCAGTTCCTGCTTTCTGCTGCCTGGCAGAAGTGCGATCAATGGTCTGACATCCAGATCATGATTAATCTTGAACTGGACGTCAGTTTCATTTTCTACGATCGCATCCAGAATGGGATTCCCAACATAATCTACTTCCATTCCCCAGCGCTTGTAGAAATCAACCTCAAATGGAAGGATACAGAACATCCGGTCAACGTACTTTTTTATCTTCAAAACCCGTCGTTGATTCCAGGCCCAAACCTTCGGGGAGATATAATAGAACACCGGAATATTTTCCTGCTTTGCGAATTGGGCGATCTTCATATTGAAGCCAGGAAAATCTATAAGTATGATCACGTCAGGTTTGAAAGCCAGGATATCCAGCTTCGCCTTCTTTATGTTCTTAAAGATTGTATTAAGGTTCGCTACCACTTCAACAAATCCCATAAATGCCATCTCCGAGTAGTGCTTGGCCATTACCCCACCTTCAGCGTTCATCAGGTCGCCGCCAAAAAAGCGAAACTCAGCTTGAGCATCTTCCGATTTAAGGCCTTTCATAAGATTAGACCCGTGAAGATCTCCGGAAGCTTCTCCGGCAATGAGATAGTATTTCATTTGAGCAGTATCGGTGTAAGGTAGCGGGTATCAATTATTAAGGAGCTATGGGTGTTTCGCTTTCAACCCCAATTCCACGTGTTCAATATTGGGATGGCATGGTGTGC
>NZ_JBBJNI010000002.1:34303-45082 GCF_037719425.1 Daejeonella sp.
AGGTACTACAGAAGCGTATCCATGCTCTAAAGCCCATACGTCCGTATCTTCGCCATGGTCATTATTCTGAAATACTCCGGTCAGCCAGTAATACTTCCTTTTATGCGGATCCAGGCGTTCATCGAATTCCTCGGCCCATTTCGCATTAGCCTGGCGGCAGATTTTAATGCCTTTAATTCCATCTCCTTTTGGAAAATTCACATTTAACAAAGTTCCAAGTGAGAGGCCATGCTCCAGAACCTGTTTCGTTACTATTTCTATATATTTTTTGCAGTGACTAAAGTCTGCATTTAGCTCAAAATCATCCAGGGAAAAGCCAATTGACGGTATGCTTTCGATTGCACCTTCAACCGCAGCAGACATCGTCCCGGAATATAGTACGTTAATAGAATTATTCAATCCATGATTAATACCTGAGACACACAGATCGGGTTTTTTACCTTTAAATACTTTGTTTACGGCTAGCTTTACGCAATCGACCGGAGTGCCGGAACATTTGTACATTTCCACGCCCTTATAAAGGTCCACCCCATCCAGTCGCAACGGCTTTGCAATAGTTATAGCATGACCGGTAGCCGACTGCGGGCCATCGGGCGCCACCACCACTACATTTCCAAGAGTTTGCATAACCTCGATCAGCGCTTTGATTCCCGGCGCTGTAATTCCATCATCGTTAACTACAAGTATTGTCGGTTTATTCTTCATTGTGACGAAATTACGATTACTTCGCTACGATCGCAATAACAAAATCTAAGGCATTTCACGGACAGTGTTATTGCGAGGAGGCACGACGCGGCAATACTTTGCTACGCTCGTAATAGATTACGGGTTACCTGCTGTCAGTTGCCGGGCTAAGCGTCTAGTCCACCCAGCCTGATTACCGATTACAGATCACTGTATACCGTTTAGCTCCCGCCAACCAAGCAGCAATTTTTCTCGTATATAAAACGTAGCATCGTCTTCAACAAATCGATGAACACCTTGTTTTTATATCTGTCTGATTATTAGCGTAGTTTTCTTAACTTAATATATGGTTTACAGGATCCTGATATTGATCTGTTTTTGTCTTGCCGGCTTTGCAGGATACGGACAGGTTGTAACTCAGTGTCCCCAGAATATTGGTTTTGAAAATGGAACGCTTGAAAATTGGGAGTGTTCAACCGGTAATATCTCCCAAACCGGAAGTATGGCGCCTAATGCGGTTCGGCCGGCGTTTCTGAGCTTAATTTCTTCCGGGCCGATTCCCAATCAACACACTGTAATCCAACGTGGGTCTTCGAAAGATTATTATGGAAATTTTTCAACAGATGCTCCTAATGGAAGTGATTACGTTGTACAGCTGGGAAATGATTCACCGGGACGTGGGGCTGAACGGATAAGCTATACTGTGAATGTTCCTGCTAATGTCGACAACTACTCAATCATTTTCAACTACGCCGTAGTTTTCGAGAGCCCAACGCACAGTTTTGATGAACAGCCGAAATTTACCGCGAGAGTCTTCGATGTTGCTAATAACACGTCAACTGATTGCGGTTCTTTTGAGTTTGTAGCTTCAGGCGGACTGCCGGGATTTTTGCCATCTCCCAATTCCAGCCGTAACCCAAGCGGTGGAGGAGGAGGTGGTGGAGCAGCTCGCCCTGTTCCAGTATTGTATAAAAACTGGTCGCCGGTACTGGTTAATCTGGATGCTTACCTTGGAAGAACGATAAGGCTCGAGTTTACTACAAACGACTGTAGTCTTGGAGGTCACTTTGGTTATGCCTACATAGATTTTGACGAAAATTGCTCCATCCCGGTAACGGGAAATATAACCTGTCCCGGAAATGAAAGCATTACATTAAAGACCCTGCCCGGTTTTTTTGGTTATCGCTGGTTTAACGCCGAAACATCTGAGCTTTTGGGAACAGGGGATAGTGTTGTAGTTTCCCCTGTTCCGCCGATCGGTACCCGGATAGCCATTGAATTAATCCCATATCCGGGTCTGGGATGCACACAAACTCTGTACACCACGATCGGCGGAATGTATATGAATATTATTGATCCGCCTCCAAATTGCATTAGCGTAGATATTACTGATATTTCACTCAAAGCGGGTAATAGCTCTGACCTGACCTATACGTATTGGATGGATCCGCAGGCTACCAGGCGTCTGGATGATCCGAAACATGTGTATATATCGGGCACTTATTACATCAAGGGCAGGAGTTCATCTGGATGCTTCCTGATACGTCCTGTAGTAGCCACTATTAGTCTCGTGCCGCCACTTGTGTTGACAAGGGTGCTCCAGGCAGTTAACCCGGCTACTGTTGATATTACAACAGCCTTTAGTCGAAACGAAGGTATCTCTTATTCGTTCTGGCTTAATCCTGCAGCAACAATTCCAATTCCAGATCCCACCCGAATAGGGCGGAGGGGAACCTATCACATAAAAAGTGTTACGCCGGGCGGGTGTATTTCAATAACGCCCATATTGGTGGATATAATAATTCCGGATGTGATAACTCCTAATACATTCTCACCTAATAACGATGGCGTTAATGATGAGTTTACAGTGCTTCTTAACAGCAACGTAGAGGTCAATTACTTTAAGATATTTAATCGCTGGGGCGATGTGGTTTATACCACAACTAATATCGATAGGTACTGGAGCGGTTTCAAAGAAACTACGGAAGTTCCTGTAGGGGTATATTATTGGGTTATTGACGGGATCCTCGAAAACAAGAAGTATATCAGGTCCGGGTATGTAACTTTGGTGAGGTGATATGCGGTTGTTAGTTGTTGGTTGTTAGACTGGGTGGACTAGACGCTTTGCCCAACAGCTAACAACCAACAACCAACAACTACTTAACCGTAAAATTAACCATATAATTTCCCCAGATCAAAGAGACCAATCCGTTGTCCGCGATCTTAAAAGTCATTCTTTCAGTAAATGACGGCGCTTTTAGCGTTTTGACAGTAAATCTTGCCGCATCGGCTTTCTGGTCATATTCCGTACCCGACTGGTTCCATGTTTTATTCAGGATTATCACCCACTCTTTTTTCCCAGGAATAGAGTATAGGCTATATTTTCCTTTTGGTATTGATTTACCTGCAACTGATACCTTTTTGTTAACCTCGAAAACTGTAGCTTCATTAGCTCCTGTGCGCCATACTTCACCCCATGGGGCGATTTCTTTACCAATAGTTCTTCCTTTGATGCCAGGCTGACTGTAATCGATAGTGATCTTTGCTCCGGAGCTTATCGTTTCGGATACTTTTGCCGCAGGGCTGGGTCTTTGTGCGTAGGCTGTAGCTGCGAAAAGGCCGGTAATTAATAATAATAGAATCGTCTTTTTCATTTTTAAGGGTTTTAAACAAAGATATCAAACTAAGCGAGCCCGTGTAGTTTTGAAGCAATATTGTTATAAAGTTCTTTTTTTAATCTTCTTTAGATCTTCTTCCATCTTTGTGGTATCACGGTTCGCCGCCGTGTGCATTTGAATGGCCTTCTGCAGTGTGGCTTCAGCTACGGCATAAAGGCCGAGTCGGTATTGTAGATGCGCCAACGTGTCATGATTAGACGAATTTGGGTTTAGATCGACGGACCTTCCTGACCATGACATAGCTTTTGAGAGAAACATATGATTTTTTGTTTCAGTAGCTAATATCGACCGGGCACCAATATTCAGCATCATGGAATATTCTAATGAACCGTAAGTGTAGCCACGAGACCTAATATCCGCTCCCGACCGCTTTCCTGATGCAGCCAATTCCTTGCCGTAGCTACGGGTTATAGCCCTGTTTTTTTCGTCCCGCTTTCTGATCGAATCTACGCCGACATTCATATAATATGTATCATAATAATTCACAGTATGCCTTAGAACGCTTTTTGTATCCTTGACCCCGTAATAATATTGAAGCAATTTTCCGTCCCATTCCTCTTGTCCAATAAGTGGACTCTTTTCCCGCAACGACCATCGGGTAAAATCGGCAGCAACGCGTGCCCTGTTTATTTTTTTATGAGCTATTGCACTAGCCATGGTGTTTGCAATCATCCGGGTATTTATGTCTGCCGTAACATTCTTTAATTCAGTTTTATAAACACTATCAATTAAGTTTTTATTGGTATTTAGCAAAGCGTTCGCGCGGCCATCTATGCGAGGGCCCGCTTGTAAAATAAACAACACTTCGCTGTAAGTATTCAAATTTTCAGGAGATAGTCCATTCACATATTCCTCAATCTGCTTTGCATTATTAGTGATTCCTCTGCTAATTCTTTTATTAATATAGTGCTTTAAAAATGTGGTGCTTTTATCGCCCGAAAGATATCGCTCATCATCCATAGCCCGATCAAGCATATCCGAAATCAGATGTGACGGTATATTTCCTGTCTTTTTTAATAAAAGTCGGCCCTTACCATTAATGAAAATAAATACGGGAAAGTTTTTTACATAGTATTTCTTAACCAACCGGACAGACGCTGAGTCCGACCGGTCAATTTTAAAGTTGACAAAATGCTCATTGAATTTAGCTGTAATGTTTGGATCCTTAAGGGCAGGTAATATCTCCGCACTATTGGTTGGCGATTCGCTGGCGATAAGCAGAGCTAAGATCTTATTTTCCTTCCTCGCAAGCTTTTCTGCTTTTTCCAGCGAATTTTCATAGTTAATTTGTTGGGCAAAGCTACCGGTCCAGCATAACAGAAGCAGGCATAATATTGAAAGTACATTTTTCATGGTACTGAAAAGTACAGAAATATTTTATTCCAAACGATTTTAGCACATCGCAATAATATTTCATTTGCTATTTCCTTTAAAAATGCCGAAAATTGCAGTCCACCCCAAGGGGGGATTAGCTCATTTGGCTAGAGCGCTTCGCTGGCAGTGAAGAGGTGATCGGTTCGAATCCGATATTCTCCACTTATTCTTTTAAGCCCCTTTAAACGCGTTTTAGAGGGGTTTTTTGCTGATAAAAGGTAGTTATTTGGGGTGATTTAGCAAACTTTATTTAAACTAAAAACAAGCCCTATTTTTCCTATTTGCGCTTTTTGTTATATTTCTTAATATCCTTAATTAGACTTTTTTCAAGATTGGCTTGTACATCTAACGATTGTTTCTTTTTACTAAGCTTTTCGTCTCTTGCTACAGCCGCAAGTATCTCTTTTAGTACCTGTTTGCCGTTCTAAGTCATCGATTACAGGTTACTTTTAAATAAAAAAGCCTTACTGTTCAGGTAAGGCTCTTTTGGGCAAGGTTAATCGAAAAGGTCTAAATTATCTTATTTGTCTCTCAACTCTTGAAAGTAGAATTTCTTCGGTAAACGGTTTTTTAATCACATCATTTGCACCACATTCTAAAATTACGTTGTAAATGTCCTGTGCGCCTGACATAATAATTACTGATATGCCAGATGTTGCTTCATTACCCTTGATAGTTTTACAAATTTCTCGTCCATCTTCTTTTTCTAACAGCAAGTCTAAAAGTATCAAATCTGGTTTATGAGTATCTATTAAATCCAAAATATCCGGGCAGCACTTAAATCCCTTGACTGTGTAGCCATTATAACTCAAAATACTGGTTACCGTTTCAAGAACGTTTATATCATCTTCTATAACTACTATAGTTTTATTCATAGTTAGTAATCTTTAACAAATGATTAGCATTTTTTAACAAATGAAATAGATGTTTGTTGTAAAAAAAATTTAAAGATTATTAAACTTAGATAAGTGCTAATTCCGGATTAAGGATAATTAAGTAGTAAAGATATTCTCCACCAAAACAATGGCCTGAAAAGACCCTTGTTGTTAGATATCTTCCACAAAGTACAGTTTCAAAACCCCAAGTTCCACACAATCACCGGGCTTAGATTCCTATATAAAAACAAGTAATAGCACGATTTTTTAATCTAAGCCGTTTAACAACGTATATTAGAATGAATATGGAGAGTATTTTCTCCATATCAATAAATTAGTACTTATATAACGCAATTGAGTATTTCAGATAAGGATGATAATGAAGCCCAGCGATTAAAAGCCCTTCATAACTATGCAATACTGAATTCAATCCCTGAAGAGGATTTTGACCGGATTACCAAACTTGCGTCATTAATTTGTGATACGCCTATTTCCCTAATCTCCCTCATCGACGAAGAAAGACAATGGTTCAAATCAAACCTGGGTCTTGAAGTGAAAGAAACACCCAAAGAACTCGCTTTTTGCCTGCACGCTATATCCGGTTCTGGCATAATGGAGGTGGAAGATGCGACAAAAGACGAACGGTTTAAAAACAATACTTTGGTGACCGGCAGCCCTGATATCCGGTTTTACGCCGGGTGTCCTTTAATTGACGAAGAGGGTTATGCTTTAGGCACTTTGTGCGTAATCGACCGAAAACCCAGGTCGCTGAATGAAAATCAGAAAGAAGCGTTAAATACACTGTCAAAAGAAGTCATCACACTAATTGTAGAACGTAGAAAAAAACAAGAGCTTATACACTTTGATCGCTTATTCAGCTTATCGGATGACCTGATCTGCATAGCAGATACTAATGGGTTCTTTAAAAAAATAAACCCAGCCTTTGAAAAGGTATTGGGCTGGGACAAAGCTTTTCTTTTATCCACCAGCTTACTCGCCCTGGTTCACCCGGATGATCTGAAAAACGTTCAAAGCGATTTACACCAGTTTACGGATGGAAATGATCAGATTTCACCTGTTCACAGGGTCAGAACAAAATCGGAAACTTATAAAACCATACAATGGCATACAACCCTGGACGAATTCACCGGTGAGTTATTTTGTGTTGGGCGCGATATTTCTTTAGAAAAAATAAAGGAACAGCAACTGAAAGACAGCGAGGACAAACTCCGGGTGTTTTTCGAGAACTCTCAGGGTTTAATGTGTACTCATGATCTTGACGGTAATTTTTTGTCCGTAAACACGGCCGGGGCAGCAATGTTAGGTTATCGTACAGAAGAGATTTTGAAACTTAGCCTTTTCGATATCGTCCCTGAAGATCATCGAACTCAATTACAATCCTACTTAACTGAAATTATAACAAACGGCCGTGCAAAAGGGCAAATGCTGACCAGACATAAGGACGGCTCAAGCAGGATTTGGCTATTTAATAACATACTCGAAAATCAGTTTTATGTGATCGGAAATGCCATAGATATTACCCAGCGGTATTTTCTTGAAAAAGACCTGAAACATTTAAGAAAAGTTTTAGAACAAACCAATAAAGTAGCCAGGGTTGGCGGCTGGGATTTTGACGTTCAATCACAAAAAATACATTGGACTTCTGTAACCAAGGAGATCCACGCCGTATCCCCCGATTATCAACCGGAACTTCCATCGGCCATTAACTTTTATAAAGAAGGAAAAAGTCGGGAGACGGTAAGCCGTGCGCTTACGAAGGCCATCAACGATGGCAGCAGTTGGGATGAAGAATTACAATTGATCGATGCGAATGGAAAAGAGACATGGGTAAGGGCAATTGGTAATGCCGAATTTGAGGATAGTGTTTGCAAGCGTTTGTTCGGTACTTTTCAGGACATTCAGGACTACAAACTGAGTCAACTTTCTTTACAAGTATCCGTCGCAAAACAGGAGGAGTTAAATATATCGCTTAAGGAGCAGATCGCGCTGGTTGAGTTTCAAGATCAAACCATTCAAAAAATACAAGAGTTTAAATTTTTAGCAGATTCGATCCCACAAATTATATGGACATCTCAACCTGATGGGAATTTAGATTATTATAACCAGCATTGGTTTGATTATACCGGGATGACCTTCGAGCAAACTCAAGGCTGGGGCTGGGAGCCTGTTTTACACCCGGAAGATCTGGATAATTGCATCAAAGTTTGGACCGAATCTGTCCAAACAGGAAAACCATATGAGGTCGAATATCGGTTCAAGCGGGCCACAGATGGTGTATACAGGTGGCATTTAGGCCGTGCACTCCCAATGAAAAACGAGCAAGGTGAGATCGTCAAATGGTTTGGATCATGCACGGATATTGACGAATATAAACGGGCCCTTGACCTGGAACGAAAAATCAGCCAGTTCGAGGATTTTAACCGGATCGTTGCTCACAATCTACGTGGCCCCGCGGGAAGCATGGGTATGATCATCGAGATGCTCGAAAGTACAGATAAAGAAAAGGAACGGGTAGACCTGTTGTCAATGCTCAAGCAATCCAGCGTTAGCCTTAACCAAACGCTGGAGGAACTGATGAAGGTTTTAGAAATACGATTGAACAAGGGTATTCCTTTTGACGAATGCGACACAACAGCTATACTACAGGGTGTCGAAAACATGCTAAGGGGTGAAATATTCTTAAAGAAAGCAGTTATTTCGTTCAGTTCTGAGCTGGCAAAGATCAGCTATCCAAAGATATACCTCGAAAGCATTTTCTACAATATGATCAGCAACGCATTGAAATATGCAAGGCCAAATGTGCCGCCTGAAATTAGCATCACGGTCAAAAAGAAAAATGAACAGATAGAGCTAATCTTTAAGGATAACGGCCTTGGCATTGATTTGAAAAGGCATGGAGATAATATGTTTAAATTAAATAAAGTCTTTCACCGGGGCATTGATAGTAAAGGGGTTGGTCTGTTTATGACGAAGAATCAAATAGAAACATTTGGGGGAAGTATAACAGTTAACAGCCAGCCCAATATTGGGACAGAATTTAAAATTATTTTATGAAGAAGATCGCTTTGGTAAGTGTGATTGATGATGACCGGTTCTTTCAGTACTCAACCAGGAAGATTATAGAGGCTACCAATTTGGTAGAAAAGTTGATCGAATTCCCTGATGGGGAAATTGCTATACGCTATTTTTTAAAGCATAAAGATGAAGAGCAGATGCTGCCTGATCTCGTATTTTTAGACCTGAATATGCCCTATATGGACGGCTGGCAATTCCTGGAGGAGTTTACCGCGAATGTATTTAAGAAGGAATTGATCACAATCTATATTTCCACATCTTCTGAAAGCAAGTATGACCGGGATAAATTTGAAAGCTACCCTAAATTGAAAGGATATTTGATTAAACCTATGACCAAATTGCAATTCCAGGAGGTTTTGGAAAATGAGTTAAAATTAGGTTAGCTGATTAACAGACTTTGATACGCTGCGATATTGGAACTAAAATTAAGTACAGTTCCTCCTAAACGAAGCGCTCTAAAACGGGGGCTGGTTCCAACAAAAGAATCTTATCCAATTTAAGGTCATTGAAACCTTGATCAAACTAATGCGCACTATCCCGGGCGACATGTTAGTATAGTTGCTATCAAAGCAGGCAGGATTTTTGATAATCCTAATTTAAATTGGGTATAACCCTAAAATATGCACGAAACATAAAAGAATGGAGCAAAAAAATATAACGTCAATTGGACAGCGTATTCTCCTGCTACTGTTATTGATCGGATGGAGTAATTTCTCTTCAGCTTATTCTTTACTTACCCATGAGGCGATAATAGACGTAAACTGGAAGAAATCGATCGAACCGATGCTGCTGAAAAAATATCCGGGATCCAGTCCGGAAGCATTGTTAAAAGCCCATTCTTACGCATACGGCGGAGCGATTATGCCTGATATTGGTTTTTCTCCCTTTGGCAGCATGTTTTATACTGACCTTGTCCACAATGTCAGGACTGGAGATTACATACAGGCCTTACTCGAGGAAGCGCAGGATATTAATGAGTACGCTTTTGCCCTTGGTTCTCTGGCGCATTATACAGCCGATAATTACGGGCACTCAGTTGGAACAAATGTTGCTGTTCCTCTTGTCTACCCTAAATTAAAAGCTAAATATGGTGATATCATAACCTATGCTGAACACGGTAAATCACATTCCAGAGTTGAACTATCCTTTGATGTTTTGCAAACAGCACGTGGTAATTATGTAACAAAGAATTATCATGATTTTATAGGGTTTGGCATTTCAACGCCTTTGATAGAACGGGCGTTTTCTAAAACTTATGGCCTGGATGTTCAAGATGTCTTTAAAAGCATGAGCCTCGCAATCAGCACCTATCGCTGGGTTGTTAAATCACTTCTTCCAACCCTTGTACGAACAGCTTGGGCAAATAAGAAGTCTGAACTGGAAAAACTAACCCCGGGAGTTAAGGAACAGCGCTTTTCGTACAAAATGAAAAACAGCAATTATTACCAGGACTATGGGCGGGAGCTTCAAAAAGCTGGTTTCATTCCTACTGTTCTTTCGGTCATCATACCAATTTTGCCAAAAATCGGACCTCTTTCGAAATTGAGGTATAAACCGCCCACAGAAGAGGTTGAAAAGCTCTTCATAAGGAGTTTTGACAGTACCCTGGTAAATTACGAGCGATCCTTACGAGCGATTCAGTCAGGCTCCCCCGACTTGCCGAACAAAGCACTCGACACAGGAGAGAAAACGAGTTTTGGCAGGTATTCTATTGCTGATGATACTTACGCGGAACTATTACTGGTACTACAAAAAGATAATTTTAAAAACCTCAGTCCGGCCTTAAGAGCGAACCTTGTAAATTTTTACAAGGACAGCTCTCCGGTCTTGTCTACAAAAAAGGATGTGAAGAAATGGAACGAGATTAAAGCTGCGTTAGCGTCTGGTCTGCAGATGGCTTCTGAGGGATAATTTAAAATGGACGCTATGCAACTGGCTTACGAAGTCTCCTTCCGCCATGCGTGTGACTTCGTCAATCTAAATTATTAACGAGACTGGCGAAGTTTCTTTCCGCTTGGTTAGTAAACTTCGCAAGTCTGTAGCCTGACTTACGAAGTTTCTTTCCGCCATGC
>NZ_JBBJNI010000002.1:45182-55620 GCF_037719425.1 Daejeonella sp.
ATTGTTGCGAGACTGGCGAAGTTTCTTTCCACTCAGTTAGTAAACTTCGCAAGTCTGTAGCCTGACTTACGAAGTTTCTTTCCGCCATGCGTGTGACTTCGTCAGTCTAAATTGTTGCGAGACTGGCGAAGTTTCTTTCCACTCAGTTAGTAAACTTCGCAAGTCATTCTTGGAACCACTTCTTTACAATGACCTTATGATCTTCGAAAAACCCTTCCAGTCCACCGAACCAATCCAATACCTCTTGTCTTTCTAGCATGCTGGGTTTTGTTAAAAGGTAGGACCGATAAGAAGAATATTTATAGTCTTCCATTCTCTTTACAAGATTCGCAACATATGGGTTTTGATGGATATATGTTATAATCCTGGTGAAATGAGAATCATCAGTAACCTCTTGTAGCTTATATCTTCCCTGAAACAGATGACCTACGCGATTATATTTTTTATTAATAGCTTTCGAGTATGAAATAAAGAAGTTCTTAATCCCCTTCTCAAATTCGTAAGGATTATTGACACGAATAAAAAAGTGAAAGTGATTGGGCATTAGGCAATACGCAAATACATCCACATGTGGTAATAAGTAGTCAGCAAATCGTTTTAGAAAAAACACATAATTCGCTTCTTCAAAAAAGATCTTCTGTTTATTATTTCCCCTATTATACAAATGGTAATTGTATCCTTCTTCGGCCATATTCCTTTTGACGATAACCTAAATTTAGGTAACAAAAAACTCAATTCCTTTTACTCGAGAAAATCGACGCTATGCAACTGACTTACGAAGTCTCCTTCCGCCAAGCGTGTGACTTCGTCAGTCTAAATTATTAACGAGAATAGCGAAGTTTCTTTCCGCTTGGTTAGTAAACTTCGCAAGTCAGTAGCCTTGCCTTGGGCAACGGAGGCTGCCCTAAAATTTGTCAGCATAAACTACATTATTGATACGTTTAAGCCTCGCTGTATTGTATTATTGCATAAATAAAATTTATTAGGATCGACAAGATGAAAAGGACGTTTCTCAATTTCTTCGCTCTCATAATTTTTGTGCCAATGTTAGCAGGCATTTCCGGCTGGCATACCGCCGAAAACCAGGGCGTTAATAATGTACTTGCAGCACAAGACTCTTTTAAAAACCCTATCGCGGATGGAGCTGATCCCTGGGTTATAAAATCAGGAGAATATTACTACACCTGTCGTTCTAAAGCAGGGCAGATCATGGTAAGCAAATCAAAAAAACTAACGGAGATTGGGCCGGCTAAAGTGGTATGGAAGTCGCCTGTAAAAAGCTGGAATAGCAAGACTGTTTGGGCACCGGAACTGCACCAAATCGGAAAGAAATGGTATATATATTATGCAGCAGGTCAATCCGGCCCTCCGTTCATCTATCAGCGTTCCGGCGTACTGGAGTCCGTGACTGATGACCCTCAGGGTGAATATGTCGACAAAGGGATGCTAAAAACCGGGGATGATAATGCAGATCCCTCAAAGACGATTTGGGCAATCGACCTGACCGTAACTTCAATAAATGGTAAATTATACGCAGCGTGGTCTGGCTGGGAAAGAAATGCAACCACAGACAAAACATCCCAGCATTTGTATATCGCTCGTATGAGCAATCCGGTTACTATCAGCTCTCAAAGAGTAAAGATTTCAAGCCCTGATCAGCCTTGGGAACGGGGAGGGCCGCTCGACCTGAATGAAGGGCCCCAATTCCTGAAAAATAAAGGGAACACCTTTATCATTTATTCTGCCCGGGAGTCTTGGACACCAGAGTATCGGTTAGGTCAGTTAAAGTTAAAAGATTCTACCAGGGTTATTTTAGATGCAAAAAACTGGATTAAGAGCGGGCCGGTTTTCCAGGGTACTCCTCAGGTATTAGGCACAGGTCATGCGAGCTTTACTACCTCTCCGGATGGCAAAGAATGGTGGATCTTTTATCACAGTAAAAAGGAATCATCACCGGGATGGAACCGCGATCTGCGGCTACAGCAATTTTCATGGGATGCTAAGGGAAATCCGGTATTTGGTATTCCCGTTGTTGCAGGTACCCTTATCAAAAAACCTGGCGGGGAATGATCTCCTGGTATAAAGCCTCAGGCAGGTAAACTCACGATCGATTTACTTCCCACCTTGCTGTGCATCCGAAAGTAGGAATATCAGATTCGAATGTGCATTTCTTGCTAAAAACGAGAGTTTTCTTAATATGATGCTTAATCCGCCAGGGCTACATTTTTTTTAATTTCTCATACAATTGTGATAAGGATCTCTCCTGGATAGCTGTAATATTACTTTATCTAACTAAACCAAAGTGAAATAAACTAAACAAAACCACGAAATGTCAGGAGATACTAAGTTAAAATATGCTTAAGCAATGAACCAACACCAAACAATCACACTAAATCAAAACGCTTTATGGAAAAAATTTACAATATAAGAAGGGGGGTCTGTTTTTCTCTTAATGAATTATTTAGGCAGAGAACGATTATCATACTGGTTATTCTTCTCGCCGGCAGCATGGAAGTTGCAGCTGCAGGAAATATAAACAAGCTTTTTGCTGATATAATAGTTCGGGGTACGGTTACAGATGCCGCCAATGGCGAATCATTGCCGGGTGTAACTGTTAAAATAAAAGGCAGTGCCACTGGAGTAGCTACAGACTTACAAGGTAGATTTTCTATCACGGTTCCTGAAGACGCTGTACTTGAAATATCCTACCTCGGATATGCGAGGCGCGAAGTAGCTGTAAATAAGAGAACTCAGATCAATATTACCCTTGAATCTACTTCGTCAGCTCTTGAAGAGTTTGTTGTAGTGGGCTATGGCACCATTGCAAAAACCGATTATAATGGTTCTTCAAGCACTATCCAGCTGCAAAATGTCAACGAGAACAAGGTTATATCAGTACCAGAAGCTTTACAGGGCAAATTAGCGGGGGTGCAAATTCAGAATAACACGGGAGAACCAGGTGCCGGTATGACTTTTAATATACGTGGATTAACCTCCATAACCGGAAGTAATCAGCCTTTGGTAGTTGTTGATGGCCAGCCGATCGAATCCAGCCTTGGTTCTACTCAGGCCGGATCGAATCTCGACGGCGGAGCTGTAATTCCTCCTGCAGATCCTCTTGCAAGTATCAATCCTTCAGATATTGCGTCAATAGAAGTTCTGAAAGATGCTTCATCGACTGCCATTTACGGGTCACGCGGAGCAAATGGAGTTATTCTAATCACTACAAAATCAGGGAAAAGTGGTAGAGATAAACTTACTTACACCACACGCCTGGACATGAGCCAGCTGCCTAAGAAACTGGATGTTTTGAGTTCAAGACAGTACATGGATTTTAGAAATGAAGCCGCTCTAAACGACGGATTAACTGCACCCTTTACTGCATTCCAATTAGATTCGGTAGAAAAAACACAAGGAATTATCTGGCAGGACCTGATTTACCGCAATGCATTTTCTCAGGACCATCAGCTTTCTGTGTCGGGCAGGGATGATAAAAGCAATTACTATATCACTGGGAATTTTTCGGACCAGAATAGTATTATCCGGAATGCCGGGTTTAAACGCGGTGGACTTAGGGTAAACTATGAGAAGAAAGTATCACCCAAACTTACTGTGGGCATTCGTAATTACTTCTCGCTTGCCGACAGAAATTTTGGCCAGCAATCTAATAAGGAAGGTATTTTTGGTTCTTCGGCTGTGGGGGGCGCGCTATCATTCAATCCTTTGAATTCACCTTACCTGGAAGATGGGACCATCGATGAAACATTTGCCAACAACCCGATTACGGTTATTACTAAAGTGCTGGACAAAACTCAGATCCGGACATTGACTTCAAATTTGAATGTGGACTATAAAATCACCAAAAATCTGGCTTATAAATTAACAGCAGGGGTGAATGATTTATATTCGAAGCGCCAGCTATATTACCCTACCGGGACTTTCATTGGTAATACTGCTCCAAATGGCTCTGCTACCCAGGCCGATAACTCCAATTCTAATTATGTTATTGATAATATCCTCAATTACCGTAAAGTTTTTGGTGGAAAACACTCGCTAAATGTTGTTGGAGGATATTCTTATCAGGCATGGAAAAACACGAGTACCAGTATAACTAATTTAGATTTTCCTTCTAACTCACTAACGTATTTTAATTTTGCAAGTGCTACAGCGCTTGGGCGAACTTATAATACAGATAAAAGACGAGCACTCGCTTCTGTTATCAGCCGGCTTAACTATGCTTATGATAGAAGATATTCCTTAACCTTAACCGCAAGATATGATGGGGCTACACGTTTGGCGGAGGGTAATAAATGGCAATTATTTCCATCTGTTGGCCTTGGCTGGAATGTCTCTAACGAAAAGTTCTTTAAAGATAATGTCAAGTTTTTATCAACGCTTAAGCTTCGTACCAGCTTTGGTATTGCAGGAAACGAGAATGTTGCAATTGGTGCTACCCAGGCTACCTATAGTATAAACAATGGTGTTGTGGGCCCCACAATTACCCCGGGTTATATAATCGATAACTTTGCAAACCCTGACTTAAAATGGGAGATCACCAAGCAGTATAACGTCGGTGCTGACTTTGGTTTTGCTGAAGACAGGGTTTCCGTGAGCGTGGATGTATACAAGAAAAAGACATCCGACCTGTTAATTAGCCTGCCTATCCCGGCGTCGTCAGGATTTGTGAATTACAATACCAATGTGGGAAATGTAACCAATAAGGGAATCGATGTTGAAGGTACATTCTCCATATTACGTGGTGCTGTTAAATGGGATGCGGGAGCAAATTTCTCCGTTTTTGATAATAATGTAGTTGATATTGGACCTTCATCAATCATTTTCGGAACAGGTTATATCTCTGCCGGAGCTATTGTACTAGGTCAGCCAATACAAGTTGCTAAACCAGGTTTTCCGATTTCTTCGTTCTGGGGTTATAAAACTCAGGGAATTTATCAGAACCAGACAGAAATTAATACTGATCCGGGTCTGGCTGTTGATAACACAAGGTCAACCATCAAACCAGGTGATATTAAATATGCAGATATCAATAATGATGGGCAGATTAATGAGCTGGATAAAACAGTTATCGGTAATCCAAGCGCCGACTTTACGTATGGGTTCAATTCAAACCTCTCGTATAAGCGCTTTTCATTTAGCATGAGTATTTTCGGTAGCCAGGGTGCCGAGATAATTAATCTCAACAGGTGGATAACGGGTGCTAATAATACCAATGGTAATTTTAATTCCTTTCAGGATGCCTATGATGGCCGATGGAGAGGCGAAGGTACAAGTAACAAATATCCTCGCCTAACTACAGCGGCGATTAGAATGAGACAGCGTTTTCCTGATTTATTCGTAGAGGATGCGTCATTTATCAGGTTACAAAATGCCACCGTTGGATATACGTTCAAGTTGCCTGCGGGTTTGAAGTTAGGAAACCTGAAAACATATATTACAGGAACGAATCTGATTACATTAACTCCGTATTCGGGATATGATCCGAATATAAATGCCTTCGGAAACAGGGTGCTGATGAGTGGTACTGATTTTGGAACACTGCCTCAGGCAAGGACTTTTTCAGCAGGTTTAGAACTTACTTTTTAATCATAAAAGATAGATAAGATGAAACCATCATGATTTTGCCAAAACCCGCAGGGGGTAAGATTATTAAATCATGATAGCTTCATCACCTTAAAAACTAAAAAAATAAACAGATGAAAATATTAAAATATTTCTCAGGCTTTTTACTAGCAACAACAATGATTTTTAATTCCTGCCAGTTAGATGAGACATTAAGAGATACTCCTACCATGGGCAATCTTCAGACTGAGGCGGATGTAACTGCGGTAATAAGGGGTTTATACTCTCAATTAAACGACCCTAGTGGATTCAAATTTCTAGGGCATATTATGCTAACGGTTATGGCTGATGACATATACTCGACTGCCGGATCGGAATATGGACCATACCAGGATAGATCTTTGACAAGTACAAATACAGCCCCATTCTGGAACAGGCTTTACTCTACTATCGGAAATGCGAACAGCCTGATCGGAACGCTTGATAAACTTACATTTTTGAGTGCGGCTTATAAAAAACGTGCATTGGGGGAAGCTTATTTTATACGAGCTTTCTCCTACTACTATTTAGTCAGATTATATGGTGGTGTGCCCTTAAATATTGAAGAAGCTAATGCTTCTACAAACTTTTATAAACCAAGAAATACTGTGGATGAAGTTTACGCACAGATTTTTAAGGATATGAAAGCTGCATCGAGTTCTCTGCCGTTGCAAGGCCAGATCGTTGCCGGAGAATTAGGCAGAGCCTCAAAAGGAGCAGCTCAGGCTTTGCTCGCCCAGGCTTATTTAACTTATGGAAACCAATTATCACTAAAAGGACAGGCGCCAACAACGAATTACCAGAATGCCAGTTTATACGCCGATTCTGTTATTAATAGCGCACAATACAATTTATTGAATGATTATGGAGATCTTTTTGATATAGCGAAAGAAAATGCTGCATACAAAGAAGTGATTTTCGGTGTACGGTTTCAAACGGATGCATCCGCCCGGGCACAACCTGCAGCAGGGTCTGAGTTTGCGTTAAGGTTTGCATCAAGTAATACCTGGGGTGTAACAGCCGGAGGTGCAAACGGAGGAAACACTTATCGTGTGGCGCATTGGTTTGCTGATTATTATCGTAAGGGTGATTACAGTAACGGCATATCAACATTTACTCCTAACATTGATTACAGGAACGAAAAAGCATTTTTTCAAAGAGGAGTTAATAACGTGAATAAATTTTTTGCTGTTTATCCTAACATTCCGGGGTCAACAGTTCCCGGATCAACAACTGACGGGACGATCAATGACCCGCTGCTTTCAAAATATATAGATGCAACGGGTAAGGATGGCAGAAATCATGGCAACGATTTTTTCATAATTCGTTTTGCGGAAGTGTATTTAATTAAAGCGGAAGCTGAAAATGAGTTGAATGGAAACACCGCAGCAGCAAGGGCCGCATTTAATATGGTTAGGGCTCGCGCCAGAAGAGCAGATGGTACAGCAAGGCTAATCCCGGCAGATATCACTTCTGTAGCACTTACAAAAGATCAGCTGCGTTTAAAGATCTTTGATGAGCGTGGATTAGAACTGGTGGGAGAAGGCCAGAGATGGTTTGATCTGGTTAGAATGAGAAGTCCTCTAAGTGCCACCCAAACTATGTACGAATACCAATTTAAGGTTATACTAAACGATGCCGCCAACTTTCCAAGAGTTCTTCCAACTGGGTTTAATACGACAACCAAAAGGTTTACACCCACAGCGGCAAACGCAGTGTATGCTCCCATTTTGAACGTAACTGTACCTAAATTCTTATTATTTCCTATTCCTGCGACAGAGATTAATCAAAATGCGAATTTTGGACCTCAAAATACCGGTTGGTAGTAAATACATTGGAAAAGGGAAGCAGCACTGCTTCCCTTTTTTTCCGTATTTTAATAGTGTATTATCCGCAATATTACTCAGGTTATCCTGCCTTATAAAATGATAAAGAAAATTTCGTTTATAGCCACACTTGTACTTATTCAAACTTGTACGCTGCTTGCGCAGCAACAGGTTTTCGATACTAGAAGGATGGTATTGACACCTTTTGAATATAATGAGGTAAAGCTTCAAAATAGCCCTTTGTCGCGGCAGTTCACCGAAGTTGAAAATTATTACCTCGCTATTTCCAATGACGATCTTTTAAAAGGCTTTCGGGAGCGTGCGGGGCTTCCGACTTACGGCGCTAAAAATTTGGGCGGGTGGTACAGCAATGACCTGTTCCATATATTTGGTCAGTTGTTAAGCGGAATGAGCAGGTTGTATGCGGTATCGGGTAACGAAGCTTTGAAAACAAAGGTATCTGATCTGATTTATGAATGGTCAAAAACGATTGACAAGGACGGATATTTTTTCTACTCAAAAAAGCCAAACGCGAAACATTATGTATATGAGAAAATGGTTGGGGGATTGGTTGACGCACATTTGTTCACCGGTGATAAGCAGGCACTTTTGCAACTTGATATAATTAGCGATTGGGCAATTAAAAATTTAACCAGGGAACGGATTTACGGACAAACTCAATCAGAATGGTATACACTTTCTGAAAATCTATACCGGGCGTATCAGGTTACAAAAGATAAAAAATACCGTGATTTTGGAGAGGTTTGGGAGTATTCAGACTACTGGAACTCCTACCTGAAAGGCACCCCTCCTATAGAAAAAACAAGGCACCATGGGTACAGCCACTTAAACACTTTAAGTAGTGCTGCTGCTGCATATTTGACAAGCGGTGATAAAAAGTATGAGGAAATAATTAAAAACGCTTACGATTTCTTTACAAACACCCAAACATTTGCAGCCGGGGGCTTTGGTCCGAATGAACGCCTGTTACCGAAAGATAAGCTGGTTGAGGCACTCAGGTCAACACATAATTCATTTGAAACACAATGTGGTTCGTGGGCGATTTTTAAATTCAGTAAATACTTGATGGAAATTACTGGGGATGCAAAATATGGCGACTGGATTGAGAAAATGACTATAAATGGGATAGGGGCAAATATCCCTATGTCTGGTGATGGCAAAGTGCTGTATTATTCAGACTATAATCCCCGGCAGGGTACTAAGCACAATTATCATCTGGGATGGAGCTGTTGTGTAGGGACGCGCCCTCAGGCGGTAGCTGAATACGCGGATCTGGTTTATTTCAAAGGTGCTGATGGTTTATACGTTAACCTGTATACTCCATCGGAAATAAGCTGGAACGGGCTTTCAGTCAATCAAACAACTTCATACCCTGAAACGAACCACACAGAATTTGATATAACATCGAATACATTGGGTAAAAAGGTAGTACTGGCATTCAGGCATCCGTCGTGGGCTAAGCAAACCCCGGTTATCTGGGTAAACGGTAAAGTTGTACGGCCCGTTGTTATTAATAACTGGTTGAAGGTAGACCGGTTATGGAAGAATGGAGATAGAATAAAAATTGTCTTCCCAATGAATCTATATGCCGACAGATTGGACGATTCCTCGCAATTTCCAACAGCAATTATGTACGGGCCTGTCGCAATGGCTGTAAATGTAACAGACGAGTATCCCTCAGTTATTGCTGATGAAAATAATTTAGCGGCTAATTTTAGCCTCGTGCCAGGCACTCCTTTAACCTTCAGGGTGAAGAAACACCCTGATCTTAATCTTCGTCCGTATTACGAGTTTGCCGCAGAAGAACCATATATACTATACTTTGATCCTGCAGTTAAGAATTTTGTGCCAGAAAAAAACCTCCTGTTTAAGGGAAACTGGCAAAAAGCAAAAGGGCCATATTTTAGCAATGAAAAAAATGCCAGTGTAAGCACCAACTTTACCGGAACTGGGATAGTAATTCTTATTAGTGGTTTCAGGAATTCCGGTAAAATGAAAGTTGAAATTGACGGTAAACAGGTCGATATGATTGATACTTACAATCCAAAAGAAGGTGAATTGCAAACAGAAAAAATGTACAATAATTTATATAGGGGCAAACATCTGGTGACTGTTTCCGTATCGGGAGAAAAGAACCCGGAGTCAAAAGATAGTTTCATAAATGTTAGCAGATTTAAGGTAATTGATTGATTTCACTTCAATCGCATACGTCTTTTCAAATCCAATTCTGTAAAGGCTATTATAAATAGCCTTTTAAAAGTTAATTTAGGTGCGTGAGTTTCATGAAATATTTTATCAGATACTTCTGTTTACCTATATTATTTTCTCTAATAGCTAGTATTGCCTTTAGCCAGCAAATCCTTTTTCGTAATTATTCGGTTAATGATGGCCTGGGCTCAAATACAATTTGGGCAATTTCTCAAGATAGCGAGGGTTACATGTGGTTCGGTACCAAAGATGGTTTGAATCGTTTTGACGGCTATAATTTTAAATCATTCAGATACAATAAGGGCAATGCTAAGTCTTTGGGGAGCAACTTTATACATAAAATATTAAATTTTGATAAGTCGCACCTATGGATAGCCACTGATCTGGGAGTATACATTCTGGATATGGAGAAGGAAACCTTTAATCCGATTAAAGCGCTGGCCAATAAAGCTGTCTTTGATTTAATGAAAGATAGTAAAGGATCAATCTGGATTTCCACAAGAAATCATGGGCTTTATCAATATAAGCTATCTTCTGAAAAGCTAATTAACTACCAGAACAAGAACAATGACAGAACAACGATTTCTTCAAATCAAATAAGGAGAACAATAGAAGACGATGATGGCAATATCTGGATAGCGGCATTTGGCGGTGGGGTCGACGTGTTAGATCCCGTTAGTAAAAAGCTTCAGCATTTTAAGGCAGGATCAGAACCTGGCGAGCTTTCCAGTAATTTGATCCTGTCATTATACAAGGGATTAGAT
>NZ_JBBJNI010000002.1:55630-75028 GCF_037719425.1 Daejeonella sp.
GCTGGCTTGAACAAGTGGTCAAAAGAAACTAAAACTTTTAAACGATATGTGAAATCAGGTGCCAATTCGATTAACGATAATACGGTTCGCTCCATCCACCAAACGGCGGATGGTAAATTATACATTGGAACTGAAAAGGGGCTGAATATTTTTTATATAAAGGAAAATAGATTTACCTCCTACACTGTAAAAAACAATGATCCTTACAGTATTAGTGATAATGCGATTTATACTATTTTTAAGGATAGGGAAGGCGGTATGTGGACAGGCACTTATTTTGGAGGGGTAAACTACTTCAGAGAAAAGAGCTCAGGTTTTGAATTATATTATCCAACTGGTGACGCCAATTCTCTATCAGGAAATGCTGTTAGTGGATTTCTTGAAGATAAGCCCGGCTTTTTTTGGGTGGCTACGGAAGATGGCGGACTTAATTATTTCAATTCTTACACAAAAACATTCAGGCAGTATCCGTTCAAGCCAGGTCAGCAAAAATTATCCTATCATAATATTCACTCCCTGCTCAAGGATAAAAGCGGAAATATTTGGATAGGAACTTTTACGGGTGGCTTAAATGTGTATAACCCGCGCAGCGGAAAGGTCAAGAATTATAAACACAATGCCAGCAATGAGACATCACTTAGTAACAACTCAATTTATTCTATAACCCAGGACAAGAGTGGCAATATTTGGGTAGGAACAGTTTATGGGTTAAATATGTACGATCCGACCAATGATAATTTCAGAAGAATTAAAGATCTGAATATGGACAAAGAGTGCATATATGCCATTCATGAAGATGATTCGGGGAATATATGGTTTGCAACGTATGACAGTGGGTTGGTTGGAAAGAATAAAAAAGCCGGGCGGTGGGTGAAATATTCTACGAGGAAAGATGGAAAATCAATCAGCTCTAATAAGGTTATTTCGATGTTTGACGATCGTGCCGGGAACCTATGGCTTGGTACTGATGGAGGTGGCTTAAACGTTTTTAATATAATTAACCGCACATTCAGATATATAGGCAGCCAAGAAGGTATAAATAGTGATGTTATATATGGTATCGTGCAGGATAAGTCTAACAACATTTGGCTATCGACTAATAACGGACTATACCGGTATGACATTAGTGCCCGGAAGAGCCTTCATTACACCAAATGGGATAATCTTCAAAGCAAACAGTTCAATTATAAGAGCTCATATGTCGCGTCAGATGGAAAGTTTTATTTCGGTGGAATAAAGGGATTTAATTCCTTTTATCCAGATAGCATTGAGGCTGTAAATTATCCGCCTCGTGTAGTATTAACAAATTTTCAACTCTTTAATAAAAACGTAGAAATTGGTCAGGAAGATAGCCCTCTTCAAAAGATTATCAACTTTGAAAAAAGTGTCACACTCAGGGATTATCAGTCAGTCATAAGTTTTGAGTATGCGGCCTTAAGCTATATAGCTCCTCAAAAAACTGAGTATGCTTACAAAATGGAGGGATTTGACGAAAGCTGGAATTATGTTGGGGATCAGCGCAAAGCTGCCTATACAAATTTGCCGGCCGGCGATTACGTTTTTAAAATTAAAGCTACAGACAATGCAGGCAACTGGAGTAATGAAACTATTTTAAATGTCAAGGTCCTTTACCCTTTTTATAAAACTCCGTTAGCCTATTTAATTTACCTGGTCATCATCATTGCCGGAGTAGTAATGGCACGCAAATATCTTCTGGAACAGTCGGATAAAAGAAATCAGATAAGGCTTGAAAGATTAAAAAACAAAGAGGAGCAGGAATTCTATAAACAAAAGATAGATTTTTTTACAACGATGGCTCACGAAATTCGCACTCCTTTGTCTCTTATTACAGCCCCATTGGAAAGATTAATGAATTTCCAGAATCTGGATCCGGCTGTCAATGAGCAACTACAGACCATGGATGAAAATTCGGAACGTTTGCAGACATTGGTTACCCAGTTGCTCGATTTCAGAAGAATAGAAAGTGACGTCTACGAGATCCATAGAGAGAAAATAGAGATTGTTGCCATGGTGCAATCTCTGTTCACCAGGTTTTACCCCGCAGCTTATCAAAAGGGAATCAAGTTTTCAATAGAGACAAAAATTTCGCATCTCAATGTAGATGCAGATCCGGAAGCGATTACGAAGATCTTAAGTAACTTGTTAATTAATGCCTTTAAATTTACCCGAACCAAAGTCAAGTTAAAAGTCCTCGAGCCGGCAATGGACGATTTTGGCCAAGCGGTGTTTTCGGTAAGTGTAGAAGATGACGGAATAGGTATACCGAAGGATCAGGTTGATAATATTTTCAAAAAGTTCTTTAAAGTTTCTTCCGGGCAATATGATTATAACAATTTAGGGGGGACTGGTATTGGCCTGGCATTAGCTAAATCTTTGTCGGAAAAACACGATGGCAAGTTGCTTGTAGAAAGCATCGAAGGGAAGAAAACGGTCTTCACCGTCCAAATCCCGTTTGCTGAAGATATTGCAAGTGTAAAAATTGATAAGAAAAACACTTCGGCCCCGGGGCATAATGAAGATGGCAATCAACTAATTTTGGTTGCAGAAGATGATCTGTCAATGATCAATTTTATAATCAAAAGCCTCAACTCCGAAGGATATAAAGCTATTGGAGCTCGTAATGGGAAACAGGCATTAAAGTTACTGGAGGACCATCATGTTGATTTGATTGTATCAGATGTTATGATGCCTGGAACAGATGGCATGGAGTTGTGTAAAACCATTAAGAATGATATTAATTTCAGCCACATCCCATTCATCCTGTTAACAGCAAAGGCTAATTCGGAGGCGGAGATTTTGGGGTTTGAGAATGGTGCGGACGCATTTATTGTGAAACCGTTTAAATGGAAACATGTATCTGTTGTGATCAAAAATTTGCTGGATTCACGAATTAAATTGAAAGATAAATTCAGCCAGCAACCTCTTTCTGATCTAAATGCGTTGACAACTAATAATCGGGACAGTAGATTTATCCAGAAACTGATGTCAATTATTGAAGAACGTATTACAGATCCGCAGCTGTCTGTAGTCGAACTAAGTAAGGAAATGGCAATGAGCCGGTCATCTCTTCATAAGAAGCTAAAATCTATGACAGGAAGTGTGCCCAATGAATTTGTCCGATTAATCCGTCTGAAACATGCCGCAAAATTATTAGCCCTGCATGAATACAACGTGTCAGAAATTGGATATCTGGTGGGGTTTAATTCGCACTCATATTTCTCAAAGTGTTTCTATCAGCAATTTAATCAAACTCCTTCTGAATTTGCTGAAAAGAAAAGAGAACCAACTCCTGTGTCGTAAAGGGAAACAAAAGTTTTAGCTTATGCGACAAACCTTATACTCACTTGGTATAGGTTGGCATATCTTGTATAAGATTCCTTAATGATTATTTATGAAACGTTATATCCCTTTTTTTTCATCTATTCTTGTCCTCCTTACCATATTTAGTTCGCAGGCTCAAATCAGAGATGCTCAAATTCCAACACAAGGCCAAAAGCCTAATGTGATTTTCATAGTGGTTGACGACATGAACTCGTGGAGTGTTATAAATGATTACCCCGTTTTGAAAGTCCCAAACATTAAAAAACTTGTGTCACAGTCGTACTATTTTAGCAATGCTTCCTGCGCTGCACCTGTTTGTATCCCTTCACGTGCCTCTTTTTTTAGTGGGCTCTATCCACATAATACGGGAGTGTATACTAATGGCCCGGACGTATGGAGTAGTTCAAAAAAGCTTATAGAAGTTGAGGCTATGCCTGAGCTTTTTAAGAAAAATGGATATACTACCTGGGGCCGAGGGAAGACCTTTCATGTCGCTCTACCCGGCACAAGAGAACAGGATATGTTCGACAACAAAGTTTATAATGGCGGGTTTGGTCCTTTTGCTGCGAGAGAATTATGGCCTGGTAACAGTAACTGGTATGGAATCCAACCATGGGAAGGGCCTGATACGGATTTTCCTGATGTGAAAAATGCAAATGCTGCGATGGAGTTTATAAGCCAAAAACATGAGAAGCCTTTTTTCATGTTTTATGGAATGTACCGTCCTCATACCCCTTATACGGCACCTAAACGTTTTATGGATATGTACAAGGATTCCAAAATTACTCTCCCATCTGGATTTATGGAAAATGATCTGGATGATGTTCCTGAAATGGGGAAGGAGTTAGTTGATGGAATGAAATCTTTAAGAACACAGGGTTTGACTAAAGAAGAGGCGTTATTAAAATATCTGAAAGCCTATTGTGCCAACTATACTTTTGCTGATTGGAATCTGGGTAGAGTACTGGATGAGTTGGATAAAAGCCCTTATGCTAAAAATACAATTGTTGTTTTTTGTTCTGATAATGGATTTCATAATGGCTCAAAAGGGCACTGGACGAAGAGTACCTTATGGGAACAGGCTGATGCGGTTCCATTTTTGATCCGCTTGCCAGGTGGTAAAGCTTACAAATGTCCGCAGCCCATCACCCTGGTCGATATTTATCCTACCCTTGTTGAATACTGCGGATTAACGCCGCCGAAGCAGAAGTTAGATGGAGTTAGTCTGGTGCCTATCTTGAAAAACCCAAAATATGAGTGGGACAGACCCGGTTTAACAACTTATGGCGAAGGGTATTCATCTGTGCGCAGCGAGCAATACCGGTACATCAGATATCCCGATGGGACAGAAGAGCTTTATGATCATTATAAAGACCCTTACGAACATAGAAATTTAGCAAGTAAGCCAGACATGAAACCGGTAATATCAAAACTGGCCAAAAATGTACCAGTTCACTTCGAAAAAACAGTACCTTCCAAGGCTTCTGTTAAGGGCAAAAAGGCTAAAGATCCTGATGAGGGGTAAGAGGGACAGGAAGCACAAAATTTCTAGAATATGCTACAATTGTGATATAGTTTATTTTGATTCCTGGTTAAAATTGTTCCTGGTTAATTATTGTCCGTCTGTATGTACAGCCGGCCTGGCGTCATACCCTAAAAACAAAATATAAAAATGAAACCATCATGATTTTTCCATCACACAGTGGAATGAATAAAATCATGATAGCCCTGCCTACCGGCCGGCAGGTTCATCACCTTTAAAAAACAAATTATATACAGATGAAAATAAGCTTTTCTATAATCGCGCTTTTATTTACGGGTCTAATCCTTAGCGCGCAGGAGAATACTACCAATCCAGGGAATATGAAGACCCGATGGGGGGTTGAAGTAACCCCTGAAAATGCCTGGAGGCAATACCCCCGCCCTCAATTGGTGAGGGAAGAATGGAAAAATTTAAATGGCTTATGGGAGTATTCGATAAAGCCTAAAGCCGAAAATGCACCTCAGGGTTATGACGGTAAAATACTGGTTCCTTTTGCTGCCGAATCAACACTGTCGGGCGTGGGAAAAATGGTGATGCCGGATCAGAAATTATGGTATAAAACCACATTTCAAGTACCAGATGGATGGAAAAATAAACGTCTATTACTTCATTTTGACGCCGTAGACTGGGAAGCTACCGTTTATATTAATAATGAAAAAGTGGGAACCCACAAAGGCGGTAGTGATCCCTTTGCTTTTGATATTAGTAAATATGTAAAAAAAGGTCCGCAAGAATTGGTGTTGTCGGTATGGGACCCAACTGACACAGAATCACAGGCGAGAGGCAAGCAAGTGCTTACGCCCAGGGGAATCTGGTACACTCCGGTTACCGGAATCTGGCAAACAGTATGGCTTGAGCCAGTGGGAAAAACACATATTAAGTCTATAGTGCCTGAAGCCGATATCGATAATAAAAAGATACTTATAAAAAATCAATTGGAAGGGTCTACTGGCAAGGAAAAGCTTATAGTTAAAGTTTTAAAGAACGGTAAAGTGATCGCTGAAAAATCGGCCCTGGCTAGTGCCGTATTAGAAATTGATATTCCTGAACCTGATTTGTGGACTCCGTACAATCCCGCGTTGTATCATCTCGATATCCAGTTAACCGACGGAAGTCGGGTTATTGACAAGGCAACTTCTTACTTCGCGATGCGAAAAATATCGACCGGTAAAGATGAGTTTGGCTATGAGCGCCTGATGTTAAATAACAAGCCAGTTTTCCAGTATGGAACATTGGATCAGGGCTGGTGGCCTGACGGTCTTTTAACTCCGCCCTCTGACGAAGCGATGCGTTTTGATATGGATGTGCTTAAGGATATGGGTTTTAACATGCTGCGTAAGCATATCAAAGTTGAGCCGTCAAGGTATTATTATTATGCGGATTCCATTGGCTTGTTAGTTTGGCAGGATATGCCTTCAGGGTTTAAAACTTCTGAAGCTAATGTTCAGCATGTTAAAGCAGAGGCAAAAGAAGACTGGAACAGGCCGAAAGAGTCGGGCATTCAGTTTGAACAGGAATGGAAATCTATTATGGATCATCTGCGGTTTTTTCCTTCTATTGTTGTTTGGGTTCCATTTAATGAGGGCTGGGGACAATATGAGACGAAACGCGTTGTGGAATGGACCCAGAAGTATGATCCTTCGAGAGTTGTAAACGGTGTTAGCGGCTGGACAGATCGTAACGTAGGCGCGATGAACGATGCGCACCAATATCCCGGACCAGCAATGGAGCCTGCTGAGCAAAATCCAGGAAGAGTGATTGTTTTAGGAGAATTCGGTGGGTTGGGGCTTCCCCTTGAAGGGCATTTGTGGAATACCAAAATGCGTAATTGGGGGTACAGGACTTACTTCGGAAAGGATACTTTAATCAAGGAATATGCAACGCTGATGCACAACCTTTACCCGATGAAAAACCGTGGCCTATCTGCGGCCATTTACACACAAACCACCGATGTTGAAGGAGAAGTTAATGGGCTTATGACTTATGATCGCAAAGTGATTAAATTTAACCCTGGATTGATGCGGATGTTACACTATCCTCTGTATAAAGACCCTGTAAAGTCAGAAACGATATTCTTTGACTCAGAAGTGAGCCCGCAAAAACTGATGATAACCAATGCAGGTTTAAATGGAAAAACGAGCGATCTTGTATTTTCTTCAGTATCTGCTCCCGTTATGTTGAAAAAGGGGGAGTTTCGGCGCGCGGAAAAAATATTCAATTTAGATAAGATACCTCAAAACATTCAGTTGCGTCTCTTGACGCATGCCGATGTCAAAGTTTATTTGAATGGTCAGCTGGTAGTGAATAAATTTATCAATACCAAACGTCACTACGATGAAATAAATTTAAGTGAATTTTTGGGCTACCTGAAAAAGACAGACAATAAGCTATTGGTTGAGATCAATGATATCAAATCCAATTCTGCTTTTGATTTTGGGTTATATTCCTATTGAGTTCTTAAAAATCAAAAATGAAATGTAAATCGTTTTTATTACTCATCACATTAATTTATGCAGTCGTAGCATCAGCTTTTTCCCAGATAAATAAGCGGCCTAATATCATACTTATCATGGCTGATGATCTCGGTTATTCTGATCTGGGATGTTATGGTGGTGAGATTGAGACTCCGAATCTTGATTACCTGGCGACAAACGGAATACGATTTACTCAATTCTATAATACTTCACGTTGCTGCCCAAGCAGGGCATCACTCCTTACCGGCCTTTACAATCACCAGGCCGGAATTGGCGAAATGTCAGAAAACAGGAATTTGCCTGGTTATCAGGGTCATCTTGGAGATAATGCTGTTACGATAGCCGAAGTGCTTAAAGGATCAGGATACAATACCGCAATGACAGGTAAATGGCATGTTTCAAATACGATAGTTCAGGACGATCCAAAAGCTCAATTGAAGTGGTTAAACCATCAGGCCTACCATCCTTTTTTCTCGCCCGTGGAGCAATATCCTACAAACCGTGGGTTTGATAAATTTTTTGGGACCCTATGGGGAGTCGTCGACTTTTTTGACCCTTTTAGTCTGGTAAGCGGTACAACCCCGGTTAAGACAGTTCCGGCGAATTATTATCATACCGATGCTATTAACGATACCGCTTCTGTGTATATCCGCGATTTTGCGAAAAAGAAGAAACCATTTTTCTTATATATAGCTGAAAATGCACCGCATTGGCCTTTGCAGGCAAAACCAGCGGAAATTGAAAAGTATAAAAACACCTACAAAGCTGGTTGGGATGTTATCCGGGAAGCCCGATATAAAAAGATGGTCCGGTTAGGGATTATAGATCCGGTTAAAGCTCCTCTTTCAGAACGCCTGAACAGCGATTTAAAATGGGAGGATAATCCGGATAAGGAGTGGGATGCAAGGGCAATGGCAGTTCACGCAGCGATGGTTGATATTATGGACCAGGGTATTGGAAGGATAATTAAAACATTGAAGGAAACAGGGCAGTTAGACAACACGGTAATTTTATTTTTAAGCGATAATGGTGCTAGCCCAGAGAATAGTGCCAGATATGGCCCCGGGTTTGACCGGCCCGGCGAAACCAGAACCGGGCAGATAATTGACTACCCAGTCAACAAAAAGATTTTGCCAGGCTCCCAGCTTACTTTTGCATCCATCGGACCACGATGGGCAAACGTAAGCAATACACCTTATCGCTTTGCGAAAGAAGAATCGTATGAAGGTGGTGTGCATACTCCGCTTATTGCCTTTTATCCAAAGGGAATGTCGGCAAAAAAGGGAAGTCTTAGCAGTCAGGTTGGACATGTAATGGACTTTATGGCGACAGTTATTGACCTCAGTGGCGCTAAATATCCTGAAGTTTATAGGGGAAATAGTATTTCACCCATGGAAGGCATTAGTCTCTTGCCTGCAATTAAGGGAAATAGAGTTAACGGGCATTCTGAGTTATTCAACGAACATTTTGGTGCAAGATATGTGCGTTCTGGCGATTGGAAATTAGTTTCCACTAAACTTGATTCAACCTGGCGCTTATATCAGATAAGTAAAGATCAGACAGAAATAAATAACCTTTCTGAAAAACATCCCGACAAGGTGAAGACCTTGAATGATTTGTGGTACAAATGGGCGAATAGTCATAACGTATTTCCAAAACCAGTTAAAGCTGTAAAAAAATAAGAATATCATTCCCATTTTCAGGTAGGAGATCCATGAGCACGTAAACCGGTGATTAATTTATGAAACAGATTATAGTACTTCTATCCTTAGTCTTTTTGAATTTTGATGTTTCAACTGCACAATCGTGGCAGCCGGTAGGCAATAAAATAAAAACCCGCTGGGCAAAAGATGTGAATCCTTCGAATGCGTGGCAGCAATATCCGAGGCCACAATTAGTTAGAGATGATTGGCAGAATCTGAATGGTTTATGGGATTATGCCATCCTGCCTAAAGGCAACAAAGCTCCGAATATTTTTCAGGGAAAAATATTAGTCCCTTTTGCTGTTGAATCGAGTCTTTCAGGGGTAGGTAAACCACTTACCCCGGATGATGAATTATGGTATAAAACAAAATTCAAAGTTCCGGCAGCTTGGGGTAGCAAAAGAGTTCTGTTACATTTCGGTGCTGTAGACTGGCAATCATCCATATTTGTTAATGGCAAATTAGCTGGTGAGCATACCGGGGGCTCAGATCCATTCAGTATTGATATTACAAGCTATTTGGCGTCGTCAGATAATGAATTGGTGGTAAAAGTATGGGATCCAACGGATTCAGGTATACAAGCCAGAGGTAAACAAGTGTTAAAACCATTCGGATTCTGGTATACTGCCGTTTCAGGGATTTGGCAAACGACCTGGCTAGAACCTGTAAATCCTACTAGTATCGCTACAATTACCCCGGAGGCTGATATTGATCGCGAAATAATAAATCTGAAGTCGATATTAACCAATGTGCAAGGCGGTGAGCAGGTTAGTATTAAAATCTTCAGTCAGGGAAGCCTGATAAAAGAATTATCCGCCCCTTATCAGGATAATATTCAGATAAGACTGCCTGGGGTCAAATTGTGGAGCCCTGAAAAGCCCAATTTATACCAGTTCCAGATTGAGATCAGGCGTTATAATAAATTACTGGATAAGGCGAATTCATATTTTGCCATGCGGAAAATTTCCATGGGGAAGGATGAATATGGGAATCTTCGCCTTCATCTTAATAATAAGATATTATTTCAATGGGGGGTTTTAGATCAGGGCTGGTGGCCCGAAAGTTTACTTACCCCACCTACTGCTGAGGCTATGCTTTATGACATGCAGGTAGTAAAAAGTATGGGCTTTAATATGATCAGGAAACATATTAAAGTAGAACCAGCCAGGTACTATTATCAAGCAGATTCCCTCGGTTTGTTACTTTGGCAGGATATGCCGAGTGGTTTCAATAGAATTAACGATCCGGTCCAGCATGTAAAATTTGATGCTGCAGAAGACTGGGCAAGACCTAAAGAATCAGCAACGCAATTCGAAAAGGAGTGGAAATCAATTATCGACAATTTGAAATTCTTCCCTTCAATTGTTGTTTGGGTCCCATTTAACGAAGGGTGGGGGCAGTATGATAGCAAAAGAGTCGTTGAATGGACTAAAAAGTATGACCCCACCAGGCTGGTAGATGGCATAAGCGGATGGACTGATCGTAAAGTAGGTGATATGTATGATGCACATCAGTATCCCGGCCCCTCCATGGAACCGGCGATACAAAACCCGGGACGTACCATGGTATTAGGAGAGTTTGGTGGATTAGGCTGGCCTATTCAGGATCATTTATGGAATCGGGACAGCAAAAATTGGGGATATCGTACTTATTTTTCCCGTGATAAATTTTTGGAGGAGTATTCAAAACTAATAGCGAATGTTCAACCGCTTATTTCACGAGGACTTTCCAGTGCAATTTACACGCAGACCTCAGATGTGGAGCTGGAAGTTAATGGGTTAATGACTTACGACCGCGAGATTATTAAATTACCGGCAGAACAAGCGTGGAAACTTCATAATCCATTGTTTAATGCACCTAAAGGCGAGCCAAAATTTTTGGTTAATGACTCTGAAATATCACCATCAAAATTAAATATATCCTTTGAGCAACCTTCGGCAGGCTGGAACAGGCAAATGTCTTCTGATGAGAAATTTGAAACTTTGACCGGTCCGGCTAAAGTAAAAAAAGGCCAGTCATTATGGGCTGTAGGAAGTTTTAAAAAACCTTCCAAAGCATTAAATCTCGCTATGAAATTATATGCGCAGGGCGATTTAACGATTTATCTGAACGGAAATGTTATTTATAAAAATGAAAAAATCTTAACAAAACGTCATTATGACGAATTTAACATGACTGAATACTCAAAGTATTTGAGGGAAGGTCAAAATGTAATTGGCCTGGAATTGAAAAATGCAGAGGCTGACTCTGATTTTGATTTTGGATTGTTTCAGTACTAAAAATATCCGAGCAGCGGTCCCGGTTTCAAAAAGGGAAGAGTGCAGGTTAGATAATTATAAATCATAAAATAATGGCTAAGACATTTAAAAATGCTTTTTCGCGGGTTTTACTTTCAGGACTTGCGGTGTCTGTACTTGCATGTTCGTCCAGCAATAAACCGATGGTCATGAAAGCGGCCACTCTTACAAAGCCTAATATCATATTTATTCTTACGGATGATCTGGGATATTCGGACTTGGGTTGTTACGGGAATACATTTAATGAAACACCAAACATTGATAAACTTGCTTCTCAAGGACTGAAGTTTAAAACCTGCTATGCTGCAGCTCCGGTTTGTTCACCTTACCGCGCTGCGCTAATGACCGGGCAATATCCTGCTCGTGTAGGCATTACCGATTATTTGAGGCCTAACTCCGGAGAACATCTAAATACTGCACATACCACGCTGGCAGAAATGTTTGTCGCGAATGGTTATCAAACTGGTATTGTCGGGAAGTGGCATCTTTCGGGTTATACCAGAGCAGGGGCTCCAGAAGAAACGTTGCCTGATAAGCATGGCTTTAATGAGGTGATGGTTAGTGAGAACGAAGGGATTGCTGAGGGCTGGTATTACCACCCCTACTTGTTTAATAAAGATATTCAGAAGAAACTACCGGGTCAGCGGGAGTACCTTACCGATCGCCAAAACATTGAGGCGGTAGAATTTATCGACAGAAATAAAGACAAACCATTTTTTCTCTATCTGAGTCATTATGCAGTCCATACTACTTTGCATGGGAAGCCTGAAATAGTTGATCGTTTCCGGAGGAAGGCTGGTGCAGGAACTAGTCCGCCAACTAAGGGAAATGAAGCAAACGATCTCTATAAAAGATGGCCGGCAGATTCGCGAGCTAAAATAAATAATCCCCATCTGGCTGCACAATTGTTTGTTGTTGATCAGGGAGTGGGAATGATTATGAAGAAATTAATAAGCCTCGGACTTGATAAAAATACGATCATCATTTTCACTAGTGACAATGGAGGTGAAACGACAGTAACAACCAATTCTCCCCTACGTGCTGGTAAAAGTACCTTGTATGAAGGCGGTGTTACTGAGCCTCTGGTGATTTGGAATCCATCACTATTTAGTAAGCCCGGGACGATTACCGAGCCCGTTGTTACCTTTGATTTTTATCCTACGTTTATGGAACTGATTCAAGCTAGATCAAACAATCAAAAACTTGATGGAGTTTCATTTGCCGGGTTATTAAAAAACCCATCTTCGGTGTTGCCGGAACGTAATTTTTATTGGAATTACCCCCTGCAAAATCCCCATTTTCTCGGGGGCCGCTCTGCATCCAGCGTTCGTAAAGGTGATTGGAAACTGATCGAATTTTATGATAAGAATGAATTTGAGTTGTACAATCTTAAAAACGACAGGCAGGAAAGTAATGATCTCGCAGCATCGAATCCCGCCAAGGTTGACGAATTGAAAAGAGATTTAACAAGTTGGAGAACTGAAGTTAAAGCAAAAACAAAATAATGCATCAGGCATAGCTATAGGTAAAATGAAACCTGCATGAGCTTACCGCCCCCACAACGACATGAATATAAGCCTGCCTACCGGCAGGCAGGTTCATCACCTTTAAAGTTAATTTATATACAGATGAAAAATTTAATGCTTTTGGCCGTAACTGTATGTGGTTGCTTAATCGCGCAGGCTCAGAGCACGCCATCCAGGCCAAATATTATTTTAATAATGGCCGACGACCTGACCTATAATGACATTGAACCTTACGGCAGCAAGCAAGTGCATACCCCCAATATAGCGCGGCTGGCAAAGGAGGGTATTTGTCTGGACAACATGTTTACATCCACAGCAATGTGTGCTCCAACACGTCAGCAGCTTATGACAGGCCTGTATCCAGTGCGGAATGGCGCCTATCCCAACCACAGCGAAGTTTATAAAAATACGCGAAGCATTGCTCATTACATGAAGGATCTGGGTTACAACACCGCGTTGATTGGCAAGCAGCATTACGGACCTGTTCAATCTTTCCCATATGATTTCCTGGGAGGCAGAAATGGAGATAATGGTAATGGTCAGGATATAGATTTAAAGATTGCGGAAGATTACATTAAAAAGTCAAAAGGTAAGCCCTATCTACTTGTTGTTACTAGTAATCAGCCTCACACCCCCTGGAATAGAGGAAATGCTTCAGCCTACCCCCCTGAAAAAATTAAACTTCCGCCAGGATTCGAAGATACTCCGCTTACCCGGAAAAGCATGTCGAGCTATTTTGCGGAAATCACTTATTTGGATAGCCTTGTCGGAGTCTGTCTGGATATGGTAGAAAGGTCCGGGCAAAAACAGAACACTTTGGTTATGTTTACGAGTGAGCAGGGTTCATCATTTCCTTTTGGAAAATGGACTAACTACGATCAGGGTCTTAAAACAGCTTTTATTGCACGCTGGCCGGGTAAAATTAAGCCATCAAGCCGCAACAAAGCCATGACTCAGTATGTTGATGTAGTACCAACATTAATTGACATTGCCGGGGGAAACCCTACAAGTTTGAATACCGGTACTAAGGATGCGAATGGCCGTACAGGCTTTGATGGTAAGAGCTTTAAAAAGGTACTGATGGGGGAAACAAGTAGCTTCAGAAATTATGTTTTCGGCGTACATACAACCCGCGGCATAATCAGTGGGAGCGAAGCTTATGCCATACGTTCTGCACGGAATAATAAATACCTCTATATCCATAACCTGAACTACAAAAGCAAATTTTCCAATGTGGTAACTGAAAGTGCCTTATTGCAGCAATGGATTAAAAAGGATAAAACAGGCCGGGGTAATTTTTATTTGCAGAGACCGGAAGAAGAATTATATGATATAGTCAATGATCCTTATGAACTAGTTAATCTCGCAAAAAAACCAGAATTGAAAGGGGTGATGAATGAGCTAAAATCTCAGTTGGCCTCGTTTATGAAACAGCAGGGTGACTTGGGAGTAGCAACAGAAATGAAAGCAATGGAACGTCAGGCAAAAACCAGTGAAGATTAATATTGATTCCTTAAAGAAACCTAATTATGTTCATTTCTAAATCTTTAAGTTCTGTTATATCCTTGAAGAAAACCCTTTCATTTGGTGTCTTTTTTCTCCTGCTAGCATCTGCGAGTTTCGTTATGGCCAATTCTAATGCTCATGAAGCACCAGACTCGTTGGGTAATATTCCTGCATTGGCCGACCCATGTTTGTTGGAATACGATGGAACGTATTATCTCTATGGCACATCAGATAAAGCGCAGGAAGGCTTTAAAGTATACATGTCTACCGACCTAATAAGTTGGAGCGGAGCAGTCGGCGCTAGAAATGGCTATGCGCTCCATAAATCCGACGCATGGGGGGACAAGTCATTCTGGGCGCCACAGGTTTTCCGGCATAAAAATAAGTTTTATATGGCTTACGCCGCTAATGAGAGTATCGCAATAGCAGAAAGTAATAGTCCTTTGGGGCCATTCACACAAAAGGTAAAGCAGTCTCTTTCTTCTCCCGTAAAACAAATTGATCCATTTGTATTTATTGATGATGATGGCCGGAAGTACTTATATCATGTAAGAGTAGCCAACGGGGGGAACAGAATATTTGTCGCAGAATTAACAAAAAATCTTAAATCTATAAAGCCGGAAACGCTTCGCGAATGTGTAAGTGCAACGGAAGAATGGGAGAATGCTGAACATGCTAAGTGGTCCGTGGCTGAAGGCCCCTCTATATTAAAACATAAGGGACTCTACTACTTAATTTATAGTACAAATCATTTTAGAAGTATCAATTATGCTGTAGGTTATGCGGTGAGTAAAAGCCCTTATGGTCCATGGGAAAAATACTCTGGAAACCCTGTTTTAAGCAGGTCGGATGTTAAACAAAATGGAACAGGACATGGCGATTTTGTAAAAGATAGCCTCGGTAACTTAGTTTACGTTTTTCACACGCATTTTTCTGATACTAGTGTAGCGCCAAGAAGGACGGCTGTAGTGAAAGCCGGTTTCTCCAATGATCCTTCTACAGGCATGGATAAACTCGAAATACATGAGAAAAGCTTTTACTATTTGAACCTAAAAGAATAGCATGAATGTGACAAAAAACACAATCGGAAAAGCAATTTGTTTTGTGGCTATAACAGCATGTTGCGGCACTAATCGTAATGTGTTCGCATTTACAACTCAGGTAGATAAAAGGCCAAACATCGTGCTGATTATGGCAGACGATCTGGGATATTCCGATATAGGTTGTTATGGAAGCGAAATCAGCACGCCTAATCTCGATAGGCTGGCAAAAGGCGGACTACGGTTTTCACAATTTTATAATGCATCACGTTGCTGTCCCACCCGGGCTTCTTTGTTGACCGGGCTTTACAGTCACCAGGCAGGCATGGAAATATGAGCAACGACCAGAACTTACCTGGTTATCGTGGATACTTAACAGAAAATACAGTCACTCTCGCGGAAGTTCTAAAAACAGCAGGGTACCAAACAGGAATGATAGGGAAATGGCACCTATCGAACACACAGGCGCAGACTCCAAAGGAAAAACATCTGGCTTGGCTTAATCATCAGACAAGTTATCCTTTATTTTCGCCGCTTAATCAATATCCTGTTAACCGCGGCTTTGATAAATTCTATGGTACAATATGGGGTGTTGTAAATTTTTTTGATCCTTTCGCCCTGGTAAATGGGACACAGCCTGTTCAATCTGTTGCGAAGGATTATTACTACACAGATGCAATTAATGATAGTGCTTCAAATTATGTCCGGCATTTTAGTGAAAAGAAATCCCCTTTCTTTTTATATGTTGCCCATACAGCTCCCCATTGGCCATTGCACGCTTTGCCGCAAGATATTGAAAAATATAAAGACGTTTATAAATCGGGCTGGGATGTTATAAGGAATGCACGTTATAAAAAAATGATTAACGAAGGATTGTTTAATGCTAAACAAACACCTTTGCCCGGGCGCTGGGATCAGCAGACTAAATGGCCTGAAAACGCAGATAAAGACTGGGATGCTTATGCGATGGCGGTTCGTGCAGCAATGATTGACCGCATGGATAAGGGCATCGGTAGAATTATCCAGACACTAAAAGAAACGGGTCAGCTTGACAATACAGTTATTTTGTTTCTGAGCGATAATGGTGCGAGTTCAGATGATGCTCAGAATTATGGGCCTGGCTTTGACAGGCCTGGTCAAACACGTGCCGGGCAAACTATAGTTTACCCTATAAAGAAACAAGTTTTGCCAGGTGCTGAAACTACATTTGCCTCTACTAATGAAATGTGGAGTAATGTTGCAAACACACCTTTTCGTTATTGGAAAACAAAGGCATTTGAAGGAGGAATCTGTACACCGCTGATTGTATCCTGGCCAGGTGGCCTGAAAGCAAAAAAGGGAAGTGTTACGGCTCAGACTGGTCATGTGATTGATTTTATGGCAACTTTCTCGGAACTGGCAGGAGCCAAATATCCGCTGGTTTTCAAGGGTAACGCGATCACACCTACAGAAGGATTAAGCCTTGTTAAGATATTTAAAGGGGAGCAAAGGCAAGCCCATGAATACTTATTTTTTGAACATTTAAACAGCAAAGCCGTACGCTATGGTGATTGGAAGCTGGTATCATTAAATGAAAAATCTGCCTGGGAACTATATAATTTAAAAGATGATCGTACAGAAACGAACAATTTGGCCAGGCAAAATCCTCAACTGTTAGAAAAGATGAAGACTAAATGGTTCGAGTGGGCGAACAGCAGCAAGGTTCTGCCAAAACCTTTGGCTGCTAATGTAAATTAAAGAATAAGGTTGGAAATCTCTGCGTTTCTGAGCTGAAACAATAAATCACTCATTACCCCCTGTCTACAATAGTTGTAATGTTATGTACAAAACTGGTAGGGAATTTTTATAAATAACGATACCATTGTAGTTAGAGAGATGTAGGCATTTACACGATAATTATTTAATGAAAAAGTTAACACTAATTTTTATTGCCTTATTTCCGGCATTCTGCTTTAGTCAGCAGGTAAAGAAACCCAATATCATTATAATACTTGCAGACGATTTGGGCTGGGGAGATGTCGGTTATCACGGCAGTGATATCAAAACGCCGAATTTAGACAGATTATCTAAAGAAGGAATCGAGTTGAACCGGTATTACACGGCAGCAGTATGCTCGCCAACACGTGCAGGTTTAATGACCGGACGCTATCCAGATCGTTTTGGATTACGTTCAACGGTTATTCCCCCATGGTCTGATTTTGGGGTGAGTACCAATGAGGTATTTCTTCCTGAAATGCTGGCCAAAGTAGGGTATAAAAACCGGGCCATGCTGGGGAAGTGGCACCTTGGACATGCCGAGTTAAAATACCACCCGCTTAAAAGGGGATTCACTCATTTCTATGGACATTTAAATGGAGCCATCGATTATTTCACTCATGAACGCGAGGGCGAACTAGACTGGCATAATGATTTTGCAGCAAGTTACGATAAAGGATATTCAACTGACCTGCTCACTAATGAGGCCGTTAAAAATATTAAAAGCTACAATGGTCAATCGCCGTTTTTTATCTATCTGGCATATAATGCTCCGCATGGTCCACTACAGGCAAAAAAGGAAGATCTGCTGAAATATGGATATGACAAGAGTAAGCCGTCGTTTGGAAAGGTAGATAGGGAGGGTGATAAGGGCAGGGGTAATACACCCCGGCAAACCTATTCAGCCATGGTTACTAATATGGATGAAAATATAGGGCGGATTTTACAGACTTTAAAAGACCTGAAAATTGATAATAATACCCTGGTGCTCTTTCATAGTGATAATGGGGCTGCTCCTGGCGAAGGAAGTACAAGCGGTGAATTAAGAGGAAGTAAGTTTACAGAATGGGAAGGCGGATTGAGGGCTCCTGCAATAATTAAATGGCCTGCTGGATTTAAAGGTTCCAGGACAATAAATCAGGTAACGGGATATGTTGATGTTATGCCCACATTGATGGAAATTGTAGGAATAACAGCAAAGCCTGTGAATCCGTATGATGGAATAAGCATGCTCTCTATATTTACCGGCAAACAGCAGAAAATAGACAGAAATTTTTATTTGGGCTCTGGTGCAATAGTAAACAATAACTGGAAGTTAATTAAGGCGGCAAGCGATAACCCGAAAATGACATTAAAGGAGGATCATTTTTTCAATATATCCGTTGACCCATCTGAAAAACTGAATGTAAGAACTGAAAACTCTGAGATGTATACGAAGCTCAAGACAGAATTAGAGAAATTTGATGCCATTAAGCCAGGCGTTACTGTTCCTCCTTATGGACAGGGCCGGAAAGGGTTTATCGCACCCAAAGAATGGCTTATTAAAAAATAAATTTTTGATCATATTAATCTGCCGTTCCTGAATTAGAGCTATTAAGGTTTCAAAATCATACTAAGAGCCAGTCGAACCTGTAGATTACTAGAAAATCACCAAGTATGAATGTTAATATACCAATCAGGAGAATTCTGGAGTGTTTTGGAAATATATCACTGACAACATCAATCTTAGCCGTGTTTATTTTGACTCTGTCGTTATCCGCCAGAGCCCAGGAGCGTCCTAATATTATCCTGATCCTGGCTGATGATATGGGATATTCAGATTTGGGTAGCTATGGCGGAGAAGTAAAAACTCCTAACCTCGACAAACTGGCTTCCGTTGGAGTAAAATATAAACAGTTTTATAACGCAGCCAGATGTTGTCCTACCCGCGCATCATTAATGACGGGACTTTATCCACACCAGGCAGGAATGGGGTGGATGGCTGCGGCCGATCTCGGTACGCCAGCCTATCAGGATAATTTGAACAATACAAGTGTAACCATTGCCGAAGTATTGAAAACGGCAGGATACGGGACCTACATGACCGGTAAGTGGCACTTGACAAATGAGCGCAAAGTTGATGGAATGGTTACCGGCACCTGGCCGAGACAACGCGGTTTTGATCGTTATTTTGGGATTATCCCGGGCGGTGCTAATTATTACACACCGGTTT
>NZ_JBBJNI010000002.1:75038-76392 GCF_037719425.1 Daejeonella sp.
CAATAGAAAATACCCGGCTCCTAAAGATTTTTACCTCACCGATGGGATATCAGACACCAGCGTAAAATATATAGATCAGCATTTTACGAAATCACAGTCAAATCCCATGTTCATGTATGTGGCATATACTGCCCCGCACTGGCCCTTACATGCGCTGCAAAAAGATATTGATAAGTATGAGGAATTGTATAAAGCAGGTTGGGACAAAATGCGGGAGCAACGTTTTGAAAAGCAGAAACAAATTGGGTTATTTACTAACACTACGCAATTATCACCTCGCGATCCGGTGATAAAACCATGGGATTCACTGTCTGAAAAAGACCAAAATGAAATGGCGATGCGTATGGCTATTTACGCTGCCCAGATTGATGTGTTGGATCAGGGTATTGGACGAATTGTGCAAAAACTGAAAGATAAAAAACAACTTGACAATACATTGATCTTGTTTCTTAGTGACAATGGGGCGTGTGCTGAATTTATAAATAGCGGCCAAAGTAAGGAGGTAAACGGTGCTGAAAATACGTTTGAAAGCTATCGTATAAACTGGGCGAACTTGAGCAGTACCCCTTTTAGAGAGTATAAACATTACACGAATGAAGGCGGTATTGCTACACCTCTGATAGCATCATGGCCGGCTGGTATAAATAAAAACCTCAACAATACTTTTGTAAATGAGTACGGACATATCAGCGATATTATGGCAACATGTGTTGATATTGCTAAAGCAAAATATCCATCTCAGTACAAAGGTAATAAGATAACGCCTCTTGTTGGGAAAAGCCTTTTACCGCATTTTAAAGGACAGAAAAATAACAGAGGAATTGTTTATTGGGAACATGAGGCTAACATTGCTATGCGTGATGGTAAATGGAAACTTGTAGCTAAAACTGCCGAGGATGCAGAATTTTCAAAAAATACCCTTGAGTTATTTGATCTTGATGCGGATCCTTCAGAGATGAGTAATCTTTCAGCAAAATTTCCCGAACGGGTTTCCACTATGTATAACTCATGGGAGAAATGGGCAAAAAGTATAGGGGCTTTTCCTCTCGATACACGTAATTATGGTGCTCGCATGGATGCGTATAAAAGGATAATTAACGGCACCTTTGAAGAAGATAATCTCGGGGGCTGGAATGTCAAAACAAACGCTGGAGTTAAGGGGAACATCTCCATTGACGAAAATAGTAAAATAAGCGGTAAAAAAGCCGTGAAAGTTGCTATGTTAGTGCCCGGCGACAGGCCGGCAGCGATGGCAATGACCTGGAATTTCAAAGCGGTAAAAGGTGAAAAATATGCGATTAAGCTCAATTCGAAAGGCAGTAAGAATACCTCGTTTATTCTTCGGTTCGAGAAA
>NZ_JBBJNI010000080.1:0-11524 GCF_037719425.1 Daejeonella sp.
GTTTTGTCATTCCCACGAAAGTGGGAACCTCCCGTCCCTTAAGTTAATGACATTGGGGGCAGGGAGTGGACTCCGTTAAAGTCCTTCGCCCCTGAACCAAGACAAACGGCAGACAAGTCCCAGACAAATTTATACCAAATTCGCCCCTTTTTCGGGCGCGCTTCTGAATTTCTTCAGTACCAGCCGAAGCCCGGCAGAACAAACCCAATACAATACACAAAGCCGCTCAAAACCTCAAGCGAACAAATAGTCATTTTCGGTCAAAATTTCAATAACAGCTCAACTCTCCCGAATTTTAAACTATATGCCCCGGGTGGCAAGCCCGGTCGTTCTTTGACATCTTGTTTTTAAAAATATCGGCAATGGAGGATGCCGATTTATCTGGACAACACTGGCTTCGGCTGGTTCTATCATATAGTTGGGAGGAGGCTTATTTAACGGGCCAGCCTTCCGACAAGCAGCCAGATATCTCGTTACGTTACGCGACTGCAGCCGTGAGTCTCAAGCGGGATATGAGGGTGCGATCGAACATTAATTACTGGTAGCTGCCGGCGGCTACAGGTGGTTAATGTTTTTGGGGATTGTTGTTAAGGGAATCGTACCTAACGAATATTAACCGCAGAGATCGCAGAGGTTTAGATCGCAAAGACGGGCTGGCGAAGAATTACAAACGGTTTTCTTCAATCTGCCGTAACATGATTTCAACTCCCTCATCACGCGACATAACATTCCCGAACTCTTTCAACGACATCTCATCAGTGTAAATGCCGTTAGGATCATTCCACAGCAGCCATTCGATGATGGTCTCGCGGGTGAAGGTTTCAATTTCATTGAGTAACTTTTCCTGCGGAAGTTCCAGGATCCGGTAGTTCCAGGAACTCAGGCGCAGATGTTCATTAAAGCCATTCATAGCTTTAGTGAAATTAGCAGCGATAAATTAAGATCTGTAATATATTTAGCTGCCGGTAGTTGCCGGCAGTTACCGGTTATCATAACATTTCTGCCGGAAAACAGTTAAGAGATTATGGCTGAAGTTCATTCGAAAGAAACGAGATCATATAACATGAGCCGCATCCGCAGCAAGGACACCAAACCTGAAATGCTGGTGCGGAAGTTTCTTCACAAAAATGGGTTTCGGTTCCTGCTGCATGTTAAGGATATGCCGGGCAAGCCTGATATTGTGCGGCCCAAGTATAAGACTGTGATTTTTGTGCACGGGTGTTTCTGGCATGGGCATGACGGGTGTAAGTATTATGTGGTGCCGAAGACCAGAACGGAGTGGTGGGTGAGGAAGATAGGGGGGAATATAAAAAAAGAAAGACTGCGGAAGAAGCAGTGTGCTTTAAAGGTTGGAAAATAATTAAAGTATGGGAATGCGATCTTAAACGTATTCATTTAGACATAAGCCTACAGAATTTAATAAATGACATCACGCCTTGCAAATACTAATATTTTTAGTACTTTTATTTCCTGAATAGATCGCGAAAACTTATAATTTTACGCTACCGTTATGTCGAAATATACATCAATTGAAATATGTGCCGGGGCGGGTGGGCAAGCGCTGGGTCTGGAGCAAGCTGGTTTTGATCATACTGCACTTGTAGAGCTTGAATATCTGGCATGCCAGACCCTTAGATTTAACAGACCAAACTGGAATGTCATTAATAAGGATGTAAAAATATTCTCTGCTACAGGATACAAAAACATTGATCTTTTAGCGGGTGGAGTTCCGTGTCCTCCCTTTTCAATTGCCGGAAAGCAGCTTGGCCAGCTTGATGAAAGAGATCTTTTCCCCGAAGCAATAAGAATTGCAAAAGAATGCAATCCAAAAGCTATTATGCTTGAAAATGTTAAAGGAATACTTTCAACAAAATTCGACACGTATAGATATTCCATACTCGAAGAACTAAGAAGTCTGGGATACCAGTGCGAATGGAAACTAATTAATTCTTCTGACTATGGAGTTTCACAATTAAGACCTCGAGCAATATTGATAGCATTGAAAACATGCTATTTTGAATTTTTCACCTGGCCTGAAAAAAATAACACGCCTCCACCCAGTATCGGTACTCTATTGTACAAAGAAATGAGTACTCTCGGATGGGATGCTAAAACTTGGGCACAACAGGCTCACGGGATAGCGCCTACTATTGTAGGTGGTTCCAAGAAGCACGGTGGAGCTGATTTAGGCCCTACCCGATCTAAACAGGCGTGGGCAGCTCTTGGAGTAAATGGTAAGGGCCTTGCAGACAACCCTCCTTTAATCGGATCAAATGCTATGCCAAAACTCACGCTACGAATGACGGCGCTTGTCCAGGGCTTTCCGAATAACTGGCAGTTTGCCGGGAAAAAAACACCCGCATACCGCCAGGTCGGTAATGCATTCCCACCACCCGTTGCAAAAGCGATTGGTGAATCAATATTTAAAGCTCTTGTATCTTATGACAGCCAAAAAACCACGAAAAAAAGGCTCGAAAGCGAAGCTGCGTGATTTCCTGACAGCTAATGTTGGAGTAATACTAGACTCTAAAGCTTTAAGCGAAGTAGCAGGAACGAGTGAATGGGGAAGGCGGGTTCGTGAACTTAGAAATGAAGAGGGTATGAATATAGTTACTCACAACGATCGGAGTGACCTGAAGCCCGGACAATACATGGTCATCAATTTGAAACCACTACCCGCTTTCGAAAGAGGTATTTCCAAAGAAACAAGAGCTTTTGTATTAGATCGTAATGGCTTCACCTGCCAAATGTGCGGTGCAGCAGCAGGAGAACCCCATCCCTACGACGCTGGAAGAAAAACACGTCTGCATCTGGGGCATACAGTTGACAAATCTATGGGAGGCACTGACGATCCGTCGAATCTTCGAGCCATTTGTTCAGTTTGTAATGAAGGTGCATCAAATTTGACATTAAGCAGGCCACAGGCTATAAAATTGCTGGCCCAAATTAGACGAGCACCATCAGGTGATCAGTTGGAAGTTCTAAAATGGATATTGCAGAAATTTCCTGAACAGGCGAAAAAGCTCTTGAAGGAATAGCTTAGTGAGCAGAGGTGCTTTAAATCCACCCTCTATAATGTACGGCCTCCATCTTACAAAACTGCTTATAGCTACCATTTAAACAAAACATCTTTGGATTATTGTTAAAATCAAAAACCCTATATAGATGAAAGTCTTGAGCCACGCTGGCAGAAAATTGCAATTCCCTTGAAGTAAAGAAAAAAGGAGCCTCACGAGTTAACTTGGTAGTTTTTACTTCGATGTATTTATCTGTGCCTGATAAATTCTTTGAAAGAATATCATAACCCATACCATCGCCTTTGTCCCTAGATACCCATTCAACCCTCTCTGCCAGCCCTTCCCGTCCAGCTCTAATTAGTTTATAACGCTCGAATTCCATAACCAACTCCTCACCCCTAAACCCTAGGTCTCTGTTATGCTGTTCTCTCTCCAAGTAGTTTATTTTAACAGGGCGATATGTTAAAGGTAAGGGCTCCTCAAAATAATTCGTCGGTGAAGGTGGTGACACTACCCAATTCTCAAAGTTAATAGCAACGGATTTCACTGCAAGGTGGGAGTTGACAAATTGTCTAAATAAGCTATATATATTTGGATTAAGCTCTAAATATTGCTGAATTGTTAAGAGAAGCTTTGCTTTCTGAAAATTATATCGTGGTTTATATCCCCTTATATATGGGAGACCAAGAGTGATAAGGGCCGCGCTAATATTTGCATACTTAAACTCTATTGATCCCTCAGAACGACCATTTAAAAAAGGTAAAAGTCTTTGACGGTGTTCGGTTTTGTTAAGTGGCAAGTTGTGAGTTTCTTTTACAAGCATTTTGAAGTAATCTTTTACAATTAATTCTGCTTCTATATCTGACCAATCTTGGTTCACTGAGTTCAATTTTATGTATGACTATGTTCTCTTTGGGAATATAGCAAATTAAATATTACGAGACCCTGGTGGATAAACACTGCCAGCAAAGGCTGAAACAGTTAAAACCGAATGTCGCCGCGACTGTGATCGAATAGATTACTATTGAGGATCTTTATTTAACTCAGAATTTTCTTCTGTAACCTCATCTCCATACATTAGCGAAACAAAAATACAAGCCCTATTAACTCTGCGCATTTGCGGTTAAGAAAAATTGCCCAAGGTAATTACCGCAAGTACACTCAACCATCCTTCTCCAAATCCGAACTTTTCTTCGTATCCCTCATCCCAACATACACCATCAGCGACACAAATATACCCCGTTATATACCAATAGAAACACTCTTCATTCCCTGCGCTATTAACCCAGCGCCACATATTCTGCGTGCCGCCGAAGATGGCAACTGAAGTGCGTACGGTAATCCAACCCCCTGTGCCCGGATGTGTGCGGGGAAAAGCCCTGCTTTTACAACGGCGTTGATGCTGGTGTAACCGGAGACGATGATTAGACCGGCGAGGAGGAGTAAGTTATGCCTGTAAATGCATATTAGGGTTTATCCCTGGGCGGTTGTTCGGAAAGTTTTTTGGGAATTATAATTGGAAGAAATGCATTATGGAGGAACGTCCCTTTAAAAGTTGAAAACATCAGGCCCCGGGTTGTTGAGATTGAGATGGAGTTGAGTATGTCCAATAACTGTTGAGGCAGATCTACCAGACCTTCCTTAGTGATTGTAACAATATCAGCAAAATTTAAAATCTTAAAAATACAACTGGAAGTTAGTGACCCTAATGTTAGCGTTTGATCTGCACTTTTGATCTCCACATCCGTAATGATATATACCAACATTTTCATCTGATCCACCCTACTTTCAAGGTTGATATTGAAGACGAAGTCTGTGAAAGACTGGTCGGGTATACTGGGCAAATTTATCGAACCTTTTAATAGCTCTATAGCAGTCAGTTGAAGCTGAGCATCAATTTCCTTATTATCTGTTGCTGACATTTCTGCTAAAATGGAGTTAACACGGAATACTTCCCTTTCTTGGCTTTTACCGGAGTATTTGAAAATGAAGAAATATTAGGCGTATCATACACAATATCCTGTGGCCGTTTTTCGGAAATTACGACAAAGTGAATTTTGTTCACTGTTCTAATCGGTGGCGATAAAAAGAGGTCAAGTATAGAAATGTCAAACGCGTCCGAAATTTCGACTAAAGTATCAAGAGTAAAATTATGTGTTCCACTCAGCCATTTGCTAATTTCCGACGGATTTTTACCAAGTTTCCCGGCAAAGCCGCTCTTTGTGAATCCCCTTTGTGAAATCAGGTCGTCTATTTTGGCAGCAAGTTGCATTTTTATACTTATTCGTTTTTTCTCCGCAGGTGTTATTTTATTAAGCAATTCGCTTATAATAGGGCTGCTATGCTGCTCTACTTTCTTATTGATTTTCATCATCTGAAAAATTTAAATTTCCCGTTAATTCTGTTCCTTCATTTAGCCATTCGAGTTCCTTTTCTCTCAATCTTTCCTGAATATCATTTGAGACCTCTATAATCTTCTTAGCCTCTTTAGATAGTTTTTCATCATTTTGCCAGGCTCTAGCTCCGTTTTTGGGTCCACCGCCTCCTAATATAATAGCTACGCATCCATACCGTATACAATATAGCCGAAGGTCCTTTTTAGGCTCATCGTATAAAGCACAAACGCCATCTCCCGGCTTCCCTTCGTTGTGCTTAAAAAAAATATCCCTCGCACCCGTCGCAGAGCCAATTTCCTGCAACCTGATTAGTATATTCTGAATTTCATCACGGTTAGACTCGACGTTTTCATTGATAAATTGCTCAAACAAGGTATCTGCCTCGCCCTGCAGCCTTACAGAATAAACGCTGGTTTTAACACCTGACAATTGATTAAGTTTAACAATGCTATAGTTCACTTAAAACTAAAGATTATATTAATATACGATTATAAACACGAATGGTTTCACTTAAAACTAAAATTCAGGCAAATATACATTACATTTTTACAATGGGAAACTTTATTGAGTAAAGGGCAGATTTGCCATTTATATAGAATCTTTCTCCAACTCCGACGTCTCCCTCGTGTCTCTCATAGAAACATACACCATCAACGACACAAAAATACACCCCGTTATATACCAATAGAAATACTCTTCATTCCCTGCCCCTTTTAACCATAGTGCTACATATTCTGCAGTGCCCCCAAAGATGGCAACTGTAAGAGCATAAGGCAAGCCAACACCCAGTACACGGATCTGTGCGGGGAAGAACCCAATAAAGCCTAAATAAACTTAGCTAATCATCAAGAAATCCTCCAAATTCTCCGGTGTGATAACCAAAGTCTCAGATATTCTATAGTTTTCCATAAAAGTTTGTGGAAACTTAGACCGGCTTTTGGTACCCCATTTAAATTCATAGGCCGATAAGGCTTCACCATCGTCTTCAATCAGATCTATCTCCTGCTGCTGAGTGGTGCGCCAGAAGTATTGATCAACATCTATGTTGTGATAACGGAGTGATTTTATTCTTTCTGCTATTATATAGTTCTCCCAAAGCGCGCCGGCGTCGGTTCTTGAACTAAGAGGCTTAAAGTTATTAATGATTGCATTCCGGATCCCGCAGTCATAAAAATAAACTTTTTTGCCTTTTTTGATTTCATTGCGAACGTTCCGGCTTAAGGCGGGTAATCGGAATACAACAAATGTCTTTTCCAGGAGATCAATATATTTATCTATAGTCTTGGGATCGCTGCCAATTGTTTGGGAGATCTCCTGGTAACTAATCTCGCTGCCAATTTGCAAGGCCAATGCTTTAAGCAATTTTGCCAAAATGGCCGGCTTTTTAACCTGCTCCAGCATCAGGAGGTCCTTATACAGGTAGCTTCCTGCCAGAAGTTTCAATAATTCGGCTTCCTCGCCCGGATTCGTAACTATTTCAGGGTAATAACCGAAGATCATTCGATGTTCCAATAATCGCTTCTCACTGATCAGTCCGTTTTGCTGAACTAATTCTTCAAAACTCAAAGGGTAAAGCATGTACTCATATTTCCGGCCTGTTAAAGGTTCATTTACCTGGCTCGAAAGTTCAAACGCTGATGACCCAGTGGCTATGACCTGCACATCTTTAATCTGGTCAGTAAATAATTTAAGTGTCAGGCCTATATTCGGTATGCGCTGAGCCTCGTCTATAAATAGTATTTTTTTGTTTCCAACGACTAATTTTAGCTTTGCTGCGGTTGTGTTTGTTAATAATTCCCGCACATCCGCATCGTCACCATTTAAATAAAGGTGTTCTTTATCCATTAAAATAGCTTCGACCATTGTCGACTTGCCCGACTGCCGCGGGCCAAATATCAATATCGCCTTACCTTTAAAAAGCCGGTTTTCGATTTTGGACTGTAAACTTCTTGCGATCATACTGGATTTAAATCCCTTAAAAATATAATATTACGGGATTATAATCCAAAGATAACATAATATTTAAGGATTTTCAATAGCTTTCCAAAGTTGAAAAACGTTAGAGCCACAACCCTTTCCGCTGTTCAGTCCTCGCATTTGATTATTTCTCAACTCCCGCTAAATAGATAGCGGTTGACCCATCAGTCCCGCGAAAAGCGGGACAGCTCCCCTTGGCAGGGGAGCACTAGCGTACACACCGCACACCTAATAATTCAATTGTCGTTTGCTATCCGGGCCTCAGGCCAACATTTCTACACCAGCAAGCGTCAGGTACGATTCTTAGGCCAAACCACTGAATCTTCGTTCACCGTTGTTCCGCATTGCCTGCCTGCCGGTAGGCAGGGCTGGTGCGGTAATCACAGCTTAAGCCCTAGCAGTGACTTCCATAGCACCAGGCGCAGCGGTGGGGTTTTATTCACATGTTGTTTATATTCTTGCAGGTGTTCATGGTCTCCCTTCGGTCGGCATGCATACTTTTTGACCTAAAGCAAAAAGTATGTGCACTTCCGCCGGCATGAGGCGGTGTTATACTATTAAGAATCTTTATTCAATAAAGATGTCTCTTTAGTGTCTCTCATGGAAACATATACCATCAGCGACACAAAAATACACCCAGTTATATACCAGTAGAAATACTCTTCATTCCCAGCCCCTTTTAACCACAGCGCCACATATTCTGCAGTGCCGCCGAAGATGGCAACTGTAAGCGCGTAAGGCAAGCCAACCCCAAGTGCGCGGATCTGAGCAGGGAAGAGCTCGGCTTTTACAACGGCGTTGATGCTGGTGTAACCGGAGACAATAATGAGCCCGGCGAGGAGGAGGAAGAATGCCTGGTATTGGGAAGTGGTATGGCTGAGTGCGGTGAGCAGGGGAACCGTGCAGAGGGTTCCTAAAACACCAAAGCCGATAAGCAAAGGCTTGCGGCCAATGCGGTCGGACAAGGCGCCGAAAGCAGGCTGCAGCAGGGCGAAGATGAGCATGCTCCAGAAGGAGATCAGAGTCGATTCGCTCTTGCTGAGGTGGACGGTATTCACCAGGAACTTTTGCATGTAGGTGGTGTAGGTGTAGAAGGCAAGGGTACCGCCCAGGGTTAAGCCAATAACAGTTAACACGGCCCGCGGGTGTTTGAGCAATTCCCGGATAGTGCCTTTCTTTTCGTCGGGCTTATTTTTCTGCGCTTCAAAGGCGTGGGTTTCGTAAAGGCTCTGGCGGAGGTAAAGGGCCACCAGTGAAAGCATGGCGCCAATGATAAAAGGAATACGCCAGCCCCAGTCGTGAAGCTGCTCTTCGGTAAGGAGCCAGCGCTGGAGGATCAGCTGGATTCCCAGGGCAATGAGCTGTCCGCCAATAAGGGTTACATATTGAAAGCTGGAATAAAAGCCGCGCCTGTTTTTGGTGGCCATCTCGCTGAGATAGGTTGCGGATACGCCATACTCGCCGCCGACACTGAGGCCCTGCAGTAACCTTGCGACTAGAAGAATAGCCGGGGCAATTATCCCGATGTCATTATAGGTGGGAATGAACGCGATCAGCAGCGAGCCGAACGACATCAGCAATACCGAGAGGGTCATGCTCTTCTTCCTTCCTACTTTATCTGCAATCCGGCCAAACATCCAGCCTCCTATTGGCCGCATCAGGAAACCCAGGGCAAAAACACCGGCGGTATTTAATAGCTGTGCTGTTTTATCCCCGGCCGGGAAAAAGGAAGCAGAAAAGTATAAGGCAAAAGCGGAGTAGGCGTACCAGTCGTACCATTCGACGAGGTTGCCGATGCTGCCGCCAAAGATTGCACGGAGGCGTTTACTTGAAATTTTTTCTGGTTCCAGTTTACAATTTATTTATTCACTAAAATAGTGATAGAAAGTTATAAATGAGAGTCATCCCGCCTCGTGCCGGCGGAAGAGCACTTACTTTTTCCATCAGCTGAAAAAGTAAGCAAAAAAGCCGCGCCTGCCTGATATTTGTTGTAAATCCACGTTTTAGCCCCAATGCGCAATCCAAGCCGTATGAATGACAGTGTAAGAACTGAAAGAATCTGCAACACTTCTCCGTATTGCTTTAAGGCAGGGTAACATTTAAAGGTATTTTGGGGTTAAAAGCGCGCCTTTACTGCCAAATCTCAGGAGGGCGAGTTCTGCAACCTGCAATGACAGACGATAAATTAATGTCAGCTACCCATCGTACCTAACGACATCGCTAAATACCAAAGGTGCGCATACCCGCGGGCCAAAGGCACGCCCCCTCTACACCAGCTAGGCTGTGGGTACGTTTCTTGGGCCTCAGCACTGTATCTCCGTTCACCGTCAGTCCGCATTGCCTGCCTGCCGGTAGGCAGGGCTGGTGCGGCATCCACAACCTAAGCCTCAGCAGTGACTTCCATAGCGCCAGGCGCAGCGGTGGGGTTTTATTCACATGTTGTTATTTTCCTGCAGGTGTTCATGGTCTCCCTTCGGTCGGCATGCATACTTTTTGGCCTAAAGCAAAAAGTATGTGCACTTCCGCCGACACGAGGCGGGGATAATATTATTACTTAACCGAATGAAGTTTTCGTGAACTAAGTTACCCCAGGAAATTTTCAGTTTTCAGTTTTCAACTCTCCACTCCCTTCAAAAGAACCTTCTCCATCCTCGAATCCGGAATCAACCAGATAATGGCAACAACAGTATAAAGGCTGATACCAATCCAGGCATTGACAAACGATAATCCAATGGCTACGGCATATATTGCTGTTGACATTTTACCTTTCCAGTCGTGACCCACCGCCGTTCCTATCAGCGATTTTTTGCCGTGATGTTTGACAAGGGTTTGGGCTAAAATGAAATAGGCAATGGAGTTCATGAGCAATACTATCCCGTAAAATACGACAGGCCACATTTCGAAATGATTCTCTCCCATCCATCCGGTTACGAAAGGGACCATCGACAGCCAGAACAACAGGTGCATATTAGCCCAGAGGATCTTGCCGTTCACAGATTTTGCTGCATGGAGCATGTGATGATGGTTGTTCCAATAGATCCCGATGTAGATAAAGCTAAGAACATAGCTTATAAATATTGGGATCAGGGGAACCAGCGCTTCAAGATTTGCATTGTGCGGAACCTTAAGCTCCAAGACCATAATGGTGATGATGATTGCAATGACAGCGTCGCTGAATGCTCCTAAACGGCCTTTTGTTATCATATTTAGGTTGGTGAAGAGGCAAAATAATAATTATAAGTTAAATTCTCTACCGCGGCTCCTTCGGAGCTCCCTGTTTGTAGTATTAACGATTTGTGCACGCGGGCTCCGTAGGTGCCTCCTCATCTTCCGAAAACTCAAATAAAAATCTCTCTTGAAAAGGTATTTCAAATTTTTTAAGCAGTTGATAATATTCTTGTTTGAATGTACTCTTTTGATGGTGTGCTTCCTGATTCAATACATAATGTATTACTGAATTCAGTTGAGAATGTGAATATGAAAATACACCATATCCTTCCTGCCATCCGAATCTGCCCCTAACCCAATTTTTATCATTAATAAATTGATTGCTCTCAACTTTAATCTCTTTAACGAAATCAGAGATTAAAATGGAAGGGTTCATACCAACGAATATATGTGCATGGTCCGGCATGCAATGGACGGCAAGCATTTTAGCTTTCCTGTTTTGAACCAAACCTGTAATGTATTTATGAAGTTCTTCCTTATGCACTGGATTAATCAAAGCTTGTCTGTGTTTTACAGCAAACACGAATTGAAGATAGATTTGAGAATAGGAGTTGGCCATTGAACAGGAGGCTCCGCCGGAGCCCGTTAAACTATAAATGATTCTATAAACAGGATGCTCCTAACGGAGCAGGTACGCAATCTCCTGATTGCTGGTGTACAATATATTTATATTTCCCCGGCGTGGAAAAAGAGATTTAGATAACGGTAATAACAGATTATTCGCTGCTTCCTACTGACACTACAACGGTTCCAGCGGAGCTCCCGGTTTGTAGTTTAACGATAAATGTAAGCGGAGTCCGCAGGGGCGTCCTAATCTTCGGAAATTTAAATAAGAATCTCTCTTTAAAAGGAATCAAAGCTTGTCTGTGTTTTACAGCAAACACGAATTGAAGATAGATTTGAGAA
>NZ_JBBJNI010000080.1:11624-16541 GCF_037719425.1 Daejeonella sp.
AACAGGATGCTCCTAACGGAGCAGGTACGCAATCTCCTGATTGCTGGTGTACAATGTAGTTTATTTTCCATACCTGGAAAAGAGATTTAGGTAACGGTAATATCAGATTATTCGCTGCTTCTTACTTACACTACAACGGCTCCAGCGGAGCTCCCTGTTTGTAGTTTTAACGATAAATGTAATGCGGGGCTCCGTAGGTGCCTCCTGACTTCGAGGTCAGGCTAGGCTCTCAACCCTCAACTGAAAAAATCAACTCACTAAAAGTTCCCCGTCAAAAACAAACAGCTCCTCCTTCGGTGTCCTGACTTTTTTCAGGGGTGCCAGCCAATCCTTTTCCGCATCCCGGTATCCGATTGGAAGAATGGAAACGCTTTTCAGGCCGCGCTCTTTTAAGCCCAGCAGTTCATCAAGTGCTTCGGTGTTGAAGCCTTCCATTGGGGTGCTGTCTACTTCCACAGAGGCTGCCGCAACGAGTGCTGTACCGAGCGCGATATAGGCCTGACGTGCGGCCCATTTAAAATTGTCTTCGGCAGATTGAGCGACGAAGTTATCACCGTAACCCCGCATTATTCCGAGGGAAGATTCTTCAACGCCGCGCGACACTGCTATGTTGCTAATGAATGCATCTACGCGCTCCTGGGTAATCTTATCCCAGGCGGCGAAAATGATTAGGTGCGAAGCCTGCGTGATCTGTCCCTGATTGAAAGCTATCGGCTGGATCTTCTCTAAAAGATCCCTGTCGCTTATCACTAAAACGTTATAGGGCTGAAGCCCTATCGAAGAAGCTGAGAGGCGGATGCTTTCTAAAATGATGTCTATTTTTTCCTGAGGAACAAGCGTTCCGTTCATACTTTTGGTGGCGTAGCGCCAGTTCAATGCTGATATAATATCCGTGGTTCAATTATTACTATTAGTTACTTTTAATAACTCAAAACTATTTAGTAATTTTGGCCTAAACAATAAGGAACAGCGATAATACTCAGTTGTATGAAAGTAACTAATGACGATTTAGCCTCTAAAAGCGCTAGTGAAGAAATAAAAGATTATTTTTCTGACGTAAGAAAGACAAACGATTGCCCCATTACTGATGTGCTTGCTCGCATCAGCGATAAATGGACCATGCACACCCTCATCACTCTCGGAAAATCTGATAAACTCCGCTTTACAGAGCTGAAAAATCAGGTGGAGGGCATCTCACAACGGATGCTTACGGTCACGCTTCGCACTCTGGAAGAAGACGGCTTTATCACCCGCACCCAGTTCCCGCAGATCCCGCCAAGGGTTGAATATGAATTAACGCCGCTGGGCAAAAGCCTGGTCGTTGAGCTGATCGGCTTATCGAAATGGGCGAATGATAATATGGGGAAGGTTTTTGAGGCAAGGGGACGTTATCAATTAAAAAATAATTAAATCAACGGAAAACTGAAAGCTGAAAACTGAACTGGACGTATCAAACTGGTCGAATATTTAATAAAAACTAGCTGATTCTATTATTAAATCTTAAATTCCACTTTCAGTTTTCAACTTTCAGCTCCAAAATAATGTTCCAAAAAAACCTCCTCCTCCTCCTCCTAATCCCAGCTCTCCTAAAGGCTCAACAAAAACCCATTACCGGCACAATCAAATCTCTGCCGCCTTTTACGGTGATCGACGGGGTTAAGGAATTCAAAGTATTAGCTGATGACGCGGTAATGCTGACAGCTGGCGAAAAAACCGATCTGCACAATCCTGCCAGCGGCACAGCCTTTTTTGGCAACGCTGCGAAGTTTCTCTTCACACCTGCAAAGGAATTTGATTTCTCTGCAAAGGTAAAACCTGATTTTGATGGCCGCTATGACGGAGGAGCAGTTCTTGTTTACAGCGACCGGGATAACTGGGCGAAGATCCTGTTTCAATATACTGGCGATAAACTGATTCTTGGAAACTCGGTAGTGAAGAATAAGATCACTGACGACAGCTATTTCAACATCCCTCAAAATAAGGAGATCTATCTGCGGGTTCGTAAGGTTGGACGGGTATTTACGTTTCTCACCTCACAGGATGGAAAAAAGTGGGATGTAGTACGTGATTTTGTCTATCACAAAACGGAGAATATGAAGATCGGGTTCTACTCACAGTCGCCGATCGGGCCGGATTGCAAGGTGGAGTATTCGGGGATTGTGTATTCCGGAAAGGATTAAGTTGTACGTGATACGTTGTACGTTGTACGTTTTCTAGACGCCGTAAGAGTTATAACTTGTACGTATTACGTTGTAAGTTTTCTAAACGCTGTAAGAAAGTGGTAGTATGCTTGCCGCCCAGACGTAGAACGTAAAACGTACAACGTATAACTAATATAAAAGGTACTTCGCTCTCGTCACCTTGTACGAGGACAGTGCCGGTTCCCAGCTTTTCCTGATCGCGTCTTCGGATTTACCATCAATGATTTGCTGTCTTAGTTTCGTTGTACCTGCCAGGCGATCGAAGTTTGCGTTTCTAAAAAACGCGCCTTTATCAGGATATGCGGCGTAAAACTCTTTTAGCCAGGTAAGGTTTATGCGGCCGGTTTTGGTGAAGGTGCTGGTGTCATATTTTCTGAGATCGAGACCATAGCAGTCTTTATCCATATGCGGTGGTTTTTCGCTCATGCCGGGAATAGACGCAGGCTTGAACGAAAATTTATATTTCCCTTTAAGCTGCGGATTTCCTAGTACGGTAAAGGGGTAAAGAGTTCCGCGTCCCTGACTTATAACAGTTCCTTCAAAAAGACAAAGCGATGGGTATAGTAAGATGGACTGCTGGGTGTTCAGGTTTGGAGATGGTGCAATTGGCAGTGTGTAGGGTTTGCCATGGGCATAGTTTTCCATTTTGATAACTGTGAGCTTGCTCTTCACCTTGCCGGGAAGCCATCCTTCGCCATTGATCATTCCCGCGTATTCCCCAAAGGTTAGACCGTGCAGAATGGGTATAGCGTGCTTGCCTACAAAAGACTCCTGATCTGCTTCCCTTACCGGGCCGTCAACATAGCCATCGTTTGGATTTGGGCGATCCAGAACGATCAGGTCGACGTTATTCTCAGCGCAGGCTTCCATGATATAATGCAGGGTTGAGAGATAGGTATAGAATCGCACGCCAACGTCCTGCATGTCAAAGATCATGACATCGATGCCCTGCATATCTGCTTTTGTTGGTTTGTATTTAGAGCCGTACAGAGAGATGAGCGGAACACCTGTTTTCTCATCAGTCTCGTCACCTATCTTTGCTCCGGCACTCGCCTTTCCGCGGAAACCGTGCTCAGGCCCGAAACCTTTGACAATATTCACCCCAAGCTTCAGTAGAGTGTCCATACTAAGCTTACCATCGATCACCGATGTGTTGTTAATTGCAAGCGCTACTTTCTTTCCCTTAAGCAGGGGCAGATATTTATTGATCTGCTGCGCGCCGGTAATAATTGTGCCATCGGCCGAAGTATTGACTGCAACAGATGTTGAATCAGATTTGGTTTGCTCTGGTGTTCCGCTTCCGCATCCCAGGATAGAAATGATTAATAAGGTTATAAATGCGAGGTTCTTCATTTGTTAGTTGTTGGTTGTTTGAGTAATATAGCTGAAAGTTGAAAACTGAAAACTGAAGGATGACGCCTTTTTGACTAGATCCAGTTTACGTTTTTCACCACGAAGTTTTCCTCTCCCGTAGGCAGGGATGACGTGCGTGCTGCACGCTATATTCCACTTTCAGTTTTCAGCTTTCAGTTTTCCGTTACTTAATCCTCCCATTCTCATCCCCCAGCGCAGAGTTCCGTGCCCTTGGCCCTTTGACGCTTGTGTCGGCGAATTTATATGTAAAATTAAGCCTTACCTGCCGGGTTTCATAATAGCTGTAATTGCGCATGTAGAAGCCGGCATAGCTTTGTACTGAACTACCTCTACTGCCCTGATAAATATCATTGACAACGAGCCTTAGCATCCCTTTCGTATTAAAGACACTCTTTTGTATTCCCAGATCTACCTGACTGACTGACCGGCTGATATTGTTCGCGCCGGTAAGCCGTCTTGAGGTAAAGGAGCCGGAAACCTCAGCTGTAAATTTATATGGCAGCTTGAATGTTTGCTGCAGGTTCATGCGGGCTGCTGCCTGCTTCAGGTCAAAATCACGGTACTGATCGAATGCTATCTTATTACGGATTTGATACAGAGTTCCATTAAATGTGATGTCCCACCATTTCGCAGGGGAGACATTCTGAGTAAGGGACAGGGAAAGGTTATTCTGTATTCCCAGGTTACGATATACCAGCATTACCTTGTTCTGATCAAGAGTATCCGTGATCTGGGTACTGAACTGGTCTGTATGGGCAAGCGTTATCCCTACGATCGTAGAACTTTTGTAAGCATAGATAAATGAGCCCCGATGAGATAGCTGCGGCCGCAGAAAAGGGTTCCCCTGCCAAAAGTTAAGCTCGTCCAGCATATACACAAACGGATTCAGGTCCTGATAGGCTGGCCGGTCAATGCGCCTCGAATATCCCAGAGAAAAATTGTGGCTGGCTGAGGCTTTGTATGACGCACTTGCAGACGGGAAGAGGTTCAGGTAGTTCCTGCGGATATTTTGTTCCTGATCTGATCCGGCAGCCTTAAAGAGCAGGTCGCCGGTTGACGAGGAATTCTCCAGACGCAGCCCTCCCTGCAAACTCAACTTTTTATAATTCCTTTTCAAATTCACATAGCCGCTTGTGATCTGTTCATCGTAGGCAAAGGCATTCGAGCGCCGGTCGTCGAGACTGTCCTTAGCGCTTAGTACATGTAAAAACTTCGAGTCATTTTCAGCACGGATGTCTGAGAATTTCATTCCTGTCTCCAGTTTACCCTTGCCCAGATTAGTGGTATAGTCAAACTTGACAGCTTTCAGGTTAATATCTATTGCGTTCAGTGTGCGGTTGAA
>NZ_JBBJNI010000080.1:16551-18478 GCF_037719425.1 Daejeonella sp.
TTTTTACTCAGGATATTATTCTGATTTCCGGAGTAAATGTTTGATTGCAGATTGCCGTTCGTCTTTTGAAAATACCCATAGTCTGCATCTACGTTAACGATCCTCCCAAGCGTATCTTCATACTTATAATTGAGGTTCATATTGTATCGCTGTGTCTGCTGAGCATAATAGTCATTCACCGCATCAAGAACCTGAACAAAGCCCGGCGAAGATGAATTACCGATATCAGTTTTCGTGTCGGTAAGACCACCGCCGAAAAGGAAGTTTCCGGTCAGCAGGATACCCAGGGTATTCTTTTTATCCAGTGTGACATCAGCACCAAGCCGGCTTCCCATTTTCTGCCGCTTGTCAGTATCATCGGTAAAGCTATCATAGGTTCTGCTATTCTGGATCCGGTCGGAGCCGTAGAGATAAGTGAAGTTCCCAAGAAAGTGGTTATAAGCAGCAAAGACGTTAACATTATTTTTCCGGTAGTTTAATGAGATATCCTGATTTTGCCTGACATTCATGCCGTAAGCAATACCCGTCGTCAGGTTGCCGCTGAAACCCTTTACCTGAGATTTAACTGTCCTGATATTGATAATCCCAGCTGAACCGGCAGCATCGTATTTAGCAGTCGGACTATTTATGATTTCAACAGATCGTATTCCCGAAGAAGGCATGGAGCGAAGCAGGTCCGTAAGCTCTTTACCAGACATATAGGTTTGTTTGCCATCTAACAAGATCATAGCTCCCTGTTTGCCGTTTAATGTGATGGTGTTGTCGTTGTCAACGTAAATTCCGGGCGCCTTTTTTATAGCGTCAAGCGCAGTTGCACCTTGTGCATCAATGCTTTTTGAAACATTGTAAATTATACTTCCGCCGTCAAGCTCGATAAGATCCTGTTTAGCCTGTACTACTACCTCACCGAGAATATTCTCTCCTGGAATCAGCTTTATGATGCCAAGTTCTTTATCGCCAATCAGGGGTAATACTGACTGGTATGTTTTATAACCAGTATAACTCAGGCTGATCTTATACTCACCTTTCACAGAGTAAGAAAGATCAAACCGGCCATTCAAATCAGTTGAAGCTTTTACGATTTCTTTCTCTTGAGTATCCAGAAGAAGTACTGTGGCAGATGGAAGCGGACGGTCGGCTTCGTCGACAACCCTTCCTGTTATGTGGAAGGATCTTGTCTGGGCAGGCAAGCTAAAACTAAGTGCGCAAATAAGCATTAGTGTTAGCGGGCCTGTAAGGATTTTAAGCATGGGAGGATGTAGGGTTTCGGCTAATCGTTAATTCTATGATGAAGATAGAAATTAATATTTTAATCCTGCACAATCATGCAATAATAATTGCAGATACCTGCAATTCTAGAATCCACTGCTCACTAGGCGATTGACACATTTCTAATCATGCAATCCACATTGTTTCTAAATTTAACAAATGTGGAACTACAACTATTATGTTTATATAACAACGAATCCGGGGAAAACGGTTCTTTACACCGGGGTTACTAATGACCTCCGTAATAGAATGGATCAACACCAGAGTAACAAGGGCAGGCAGAAAACTTTTGCCGGAAAATATTATTGCTATAATCTTATATGGTACGAACATTTCACCGATATAGAAGAAGCCATTACACGGGAGAAAGAGATAAAAGGATGGAGGCGTGAAAAGAAGGAGAGGCTAACTGCCTTGACAAATCCTCAGTGGCATACATTGGTGGCGTAATGTCATTCCGAACCCGCCATTCGCGGGGAGGGAACTTCGAGGTGGAATAAATCTTATATGCTGGAAGTTAGTAATAAAACTACACGCAGGATACCTGTACGAAGGTCCCTCGCTGCGCTCGGGATGACATGGTTGAGGGATATCTATCGGGGTTGTCTTGTCCTAAAATAGGTTTACACAAAAAGTAAACTTATGAACCGAGAAACGA
>NZ_JBBJNI010000081.1:0-18258 GCF_037719425.1 Daejeonella sp.
CAATATAATTATTAACTGAGAGTTTAATTGCTGATACTATCCTTACAAATTTATGCGCAGAGCCAGTTTATCCATTCTTTTTCTCCCTCTCTTCATTTCCGCTTGTTCCTCAGTTTACATGCCCAACGTGCCGAATACGCCGATGCTAACCTCCAGAGGCGAACTTAACGCTTCAGGACATGTAACGCTCAAGGGGAACGTGTCTGTAAACTCGGCCTATGCTGCGTCCGATCATTTTGCGTTGTTATTAAATGGATCGGTAATGAATAGCAACAGAACTAAAAAAGATTTCCGGCATAACCTCATCGAAACGGGCGCTGGCTACTTCACTACTTTTGGTCCGGATAAGAACCGTATTCTCGAGATTTACGCCGGCCTCGGAAAGGGCAATAGTGAAAGAGTTTATAAAGATAAAACGTCAACCGGCCTGATCACCGAAGACCGTCAGGAAGTAAATTTCAACAAGACATTTTTCCAAGTCAACTATAGCTCAAAACGCCAGCAGGATTTTAAACTTTTTGGTGCCCGCTTCCCCCTTAATTATGGCACTGCATTACGTGTAAGCCATGTAAAGATGAGTGAATTTTTCCGGAACGATGTTGAACAGGCCAAAGAAGACAATATCTTCCTGGAGCCTGTATTCTTTACACGCATGGCAATTAGCAATGCGGTACAAATACAATATACCAGCGGCAGTAACTTTGGATTAAAAAATCGCAAATTCCTGACCGCGGGCAATTCGGTATTCAGTCTTGGGTTGGTTATTGGTGTAGGAGGAAGAAACTTAGATTCAACACCTTAATTTCTCGCATTTGTTTCTCTCATCAGTTGGGAAAACGAAAAAAAGACACAACTTACGGGTAGCTACACGCGCTTTAAGAAAAAACAAATACTCCCCGCTCCTTATAGATAAAAAAATTACACAAATAACGGCCTCATATTTCCTAAAAAAGATACAATTTTCTATCTTCGGGCAAATATATTCCGCAATTAAATTAATCTTAAACTGAACAACGTACCGGGAGGTTAAAATATCTGATTTTCCTGGCTTGTTCATCCATATCAAATACAAACTCATGAATCAATCATGATCATACCGACTGAACGGTTCAGTGAACATAAGATCCTGATAGCCCTGCCTACCGGCAGGCAGGTTCATCTCCATTAAAAAATAAAAAATAAAAAGATGAAAATTACAGTTGTAGGAGCTGGTGCTGTTGGAGCAACCTGTGCAGATAATATCGCTAGAAAAGAACTCGCGGAAGAACTTATTTTATTAGACATCAGAGAAGGTTTCGCTGAAGGCAAGGCTATCGATATGATGCAGACGTCAGCTCTTCTGGGTTTTGACACAAAAATCAAAGGGGTTACAAATGATTACGCGAGCACAGCAGACTCCGAAGTCGTAGTTATTACTTCTGGTTTGCCGCGTAAACCGGGCATGACCAGGGAAGAACTTATTGGAACAAACGCTAATATCGTAAAAAGCGTTACCGAAAATATTCTTAAATATTCGCCCAACACTATCATCATAGTAGTATCTAATCCTATGGATACTATGAACTATTTAACTCTTAAAACTTCTGGCTTGCCTAAAGAGCGTATTCTTGGAATGGGCGGTGCTCTGGATTCTGCGAGATTCAAATATTATTTGAGTATTGAATTAGGCTGCTCTCCGGCAGATCTGAACGCTGTTGTAATAGGCGGTCATGGCGATACTACTATGATCCCATTAATTCATCACGCGACGTGGAATAGTATTCCTGTGACTGAACTTCTTTCGAAAGAGCAGCAGGAAAGAGTTGTTTCTTCAACAATGGTTGGTGGTGCAACCTTAACTAAGCTTATCGGAACTTCTGCATGGTATGCACCGGGCGCAGGAACTGCTGCAATGGTTGAAAGTATTGTTCGTGACGAAAAGAGATTAATATCTTGTGGCGTAGCACTTGATGGTGAATACGGTCAGAAAGATATCTCTCTTGTTGTTCCTGTTATTATCGGAAAGAATGGCTGGGAAAAGATCCTTGACTTTAAACTTTCTGATTCAGAGCAAGCCGAGTTCAGCAAGAGCGCTGATGCAGTTAGAAGCATGAATCAGGTATTGCGCGATTCGAAGGTAATCTAATATTCCTGTCCAGGTCGGACAAAAATCGTTATGCCTGTGATTTATAGGCTATAGATAATGATAAGAAAAACAACGGTTCCTTTAGAACTCATAAATCTCCATGATGACGGCTTCCACCTTTTGGTGGAAGTTGTTATTTTCGGGAGAAAATTTAATGCAGTATTAGACACAGGAGCTTCTAAGACGGTTCTAGACAAAACAATTGTCGAAAGCTACATCTCCGCAGAAGAACTTCTGCAATCAGAAAAACTTTCGACAGGCCTTGGCACCAGTACTATGGAAAGCCACACTGTTATACTTCCGTCGCTTAAGATCGGACGGCTCATTCTGGAAAACTTCGAAGCTGCTGTGCTGGACCTTTCTACAATAAGCACAGCCTACGAAAGCCTAAACCTTCCCCCTGTTATAGGAGTTTTAGGAGGAGATATCCTTTATAGCCATAAAGCCGTTATCAACTACGATAAATTACTATTGAAACTTTTACCAAACAGCTTATCATAAAGCAATTTAAAATCATTAACTTGATTTAAATTTCTTCAGTATGCGGTGGCTCTCGGTGTGTTTTATAATCTTCCTAAGTTTTCAAAGTTCCTTTTCTCAGAATGTCCAGGGGAAATGGGTAGGGAAAATCACTCAGCAGCCCGGAGGCTACAGCCAGCTTTATGATTTGGAGCTCGATCTCTCTCAGCGGAAAAACATATGGGGTGAATCCTATGCTTTCCAAGGTGATTCGGTTCAGATTAGAATAGGCCTATCGGGATATATCGAAAAGGATAGTATCCGTCTAAATGAAAGTTTGGGTTGGATTCGTCAGGATAAAGTTCCTTTTAGCTGGGTTGCCTGTGTTAAACAATTTGTTCTGGCATATCGCCAGGAAGGAAAACTGGAGTATCTTGAAGGAAAATGGACAGGTGTCGGGATAGATGATTCAGAATCGCCTTGTTTGCCCGGACGAGTGATCCTTTCCAGAAATATTGAAGGGCTTAATAAGTTTCTTGAAGAGCACAAAGACTCTGTGGTGGTTACTGAACCAATAGTAGTTGCCAGTAGCGTTCCGGCGGTTCTCGACTTTAGCCCTGAGTTCCTAAACACAGAACCCAAAAAGATCACTGAAATTGTTGTCACCAATCCTGATTTACAGATACAGATAGTGGATTACATGAAGGTGGATAATGATACAATATCGGTGTATCTGAACCGGAACCTGTTGGCAAAAAACATTCGTATTGATAAAAGGCCTGCCCTGCTTAACTTTAAGCTTGACACGCGGATTGAATTCCATGAAATATTATTATATGCAGAAAACCTTGGACAGATTCCTCCTAACACGTCTGAAATGATCCTTGTTGACGGAGAGAAAAGGCACCGGGTAATGATCGTTTCGGATAAAGAAAAAACTGCCGCTGTGTACCTGCGTTATAAACCCAAAAAGAAAAGTTAAGTGTTTTATTTTCAGGAATGAAGAATCTATACCTATCCGTTTTATTGCTTTTATTAGCTTCAGCAGTTCTTGCTCAGGATTATAAAGGCATCTGGACCGGGCATTTGCGTGCGGAAGTTTATGATGCCACAGTACTTAACATGCAATACATCTTGCATATTAAAGACCAAAATCAAAATATTATAAATGGAAAAGCTTATGTCTATCGTAACAAACCGCTAAAAGCTGAGGGTGCGCTTGACTTCATCGGCGTGTTTAAGGGTTCGGAACTTAAGATAAAAGAACTTAAGATTTTATACTCACGAATTCCCGCGGATACATCACGATTCCTATGTATCAAAGATCTTGAATTGACTCTTTCGCCGGACAAAGGAATAGACAATCTTAATGGAACATTTACCGGCGCCGGGGAAAATACATTGCCCTGTTACCCGGGAAAGGCATATTTACAGCGTTTCAATAAAGACAATCAAGACGAAATACCCGCGCAGTTACTTACCACTCTTTTGCTTGACGACAGGGACCCAAATGTTTTTATGCAGACCAAATTAGCCCGCCCAATCGTGATTGACGTCACGAATAATGTTATCGAATTGGAAATTGGTGACTATTTGCGAGAAGATGGTGACATTATTTCTGTATACCATAATCGGCGTCTGTTTATAAAAAACTTACCCATAGTAAATAAGAAATCAGTACATACCCTTCGGCTCAATAGGGATACTGAATTGCATGAAATCATCTTGTACGCCGAGAATCTTGGCCGGATACCACCTAACACCTCGACCTTAAAAGTGTTTGACGGAGCTAAGGAACATCAGGTCCAGATCACTGCGAACAAAGAGGTTAGTGCAGTAGTGTATCTACGATACAGCCCGGCACAAAAAAGCCCGGCACAATAACTGTGAAAGGCTTTTCTAAATACATGCTTAGATATCTATTCTGGCATATTTAGCATTCTTCTCTATAAACTCACGTCTTGGACCTACTTCATCGCCCATTAACATAGAGAAAATATGATCGCACTCTGCTGCATTTTCAATGGTAACTTTTCTTAAAGTCCTTGTTTCAGGATTCAAAGTCGTATCCCATAACTGCTCGGCGTTCATCTCACCTAGACCTTTGTAACGCTGAATACCAACGTTCTCTTCTTTACCAGTTCCTTTAAGACGCTGAACAGCAGCATCCCGCTGGTCGTCATTCCAGGCATATTCAAATTCTTTGCCCTTCTTAACCTGATACAACGGAGGTGCGGCGATATAAATGTACCCGTACTCTATTAGCTCTTTCATGTATCTGAAGAAGAATGTAAGGATCAGAGTAGTAATGTGTGAACCGTCAACGTCAGCATCCGTCATAATTATGATCCGATGATAACGAAGCTTTTCCATGTTCAATGCTTTAGCATCTTCCGCGGTTCCGATACTCACTCCCATCGCTGTGAACATATTCTTGATCTCTTCATTCTCATAGATCTTATGCTCCATCGCCTTCTCCACATTCAGGATCTTACCTTTTAAGGGTAGGATAGCCTGGAAATTACGGTCGCGGCCTTGCTTTGCAGTTCCACCCGCCGAATCTCCCTCGACAAGATATAACTCACAAACTGCGGGATCACTATTTGCACAATCGGCAAGTTTACCTGGAAGGCCGGATCCACCCATTACGGTTTTACGCTGAACCATCTCACGGGCTTTCCGTGCAGCGGCTCTTGCTGTAGCCGCGAGGATAACCTTGTTGACGATCATCCTAGCCTCCCGCGGATTTTCTTCTAAGTAATTCCCCAGGATCTCGCCTACCGCAACATCAACTGCACCCATCACCTCATTATTTCCTAATTTGGTTTTAGTTTGACCCTCAAACTGGGGTTCTTGCACTTTAACTGAAATCACTGCAGTCAGTCCTTCACGGAAATCATCACCAGTAATTTCAATCTTCATGTTTTTTAACATCCCTGATTTTTCGGCGTATGTTTTAAGTGTACGCGTTAAACCGCGGCGGAAACCGGCAACGTGTGTTCCACCCTCATGAGTATTAATATTATTCACATAGGAGTGAACATTCTCGGTGTAGGTATCGTTATACTGAAGAGCCATCTCTACCGGAATTCCCTGTTTAATTCCCTCAACATAAATTGGTTCCGGAATTATCGACGTACGCATGGCGTCCAGGTATTTCACAAATTCCTTTAGTCCGCCTTCAGAATAAAATTCCTCTTTAAGAAGGGAACCATCTTCCAAAACTTCCCGTTCATCCGTAAGCGATAAACGGATTCCCTTATTCAGGTAGGCAAGCTCTCTTAACCGTGCTGCCAGCGTATCAAATTTATATTCTGTAGTGAGCGTGAAGATATCCGCATCCGGATGGAAAGTTACTATTGTCCCCGTTCTGTCGCTTTCGCCGATCACCTTAACATCAAATAGCGGCTTTCCGCACTCGTACTCTTGAGTAAATATCTTGCCTTCGCGATGAATAACTACTTTCAGGGGTTTTGACAGAGCATTGACACAACTAACACCGACCCCGTGCAAACCACCGGATACTTTGTAAGTGTCTTTATCGAATTTACCTCCGGCGTGAAGAACGGTCATAACTACTTCAAGTGCCGACTTCTTTTCCTTCGTGTGCATCGCGGTTGGGATACCCCTCCCGTTGTCTTCAACCGTTATAGAATTTCCTTTATGAATGATGACCTTTATATCGGTACAATATCCGGCGAGAGCCTCATCGATCGAATTATCTACCACCTCATAAACCAGATGATGTAATCCCTTAAACCCTGTATCGCCAATATACATTGACGGCCGTTTTCTAACCGCCTCCAGGCCTTCTAATACCTGTATATTATCCGCTGAATAATTAGATTTATCTACTGTTTCTTCGCTCATATTTTATATTAACAACAAGTATCAAAAATAACGATTTTAGACGGAAAATCCTAGATTGTTGATAAAATTAACGCTGGTTTTTGTCCATAAAACCAGCGTTAAATTAAATGGTTGGGATACTTCGATTGAAAGATTATATTTGCGTAAATTTTTATTAAAAAACATGAAAAAAATATTGGCAAACTTAAGTAAAGTGGGGGTCGGATTGATGATTGCAGCAGTGATGATATCCTGTAGTAAAGAACAACCTAAAAATGCCCCGGCAGCAACATCAACTTCTGATAAAACAGAACTTATCGTATATGTGAATTCTGATTCTCTTTTAAACAACTACGAATATTTTAAAGAGGTTAAAAATGTGTTTCAGGACAAGTCCAAGAAAGCACAAGCTGATCTTACAGCAAAGTCAAGCGCGTTTCAACGCGAGGTAGCTCAATACAATCAGAGCGCTGCAAGCCTGAGCGCTGATCAACGTCAGGGTACCGAACAACGTCTTGCAAGAAAACAGCAGGAATTAGCAGCTTATAACCAAAACGCAGGTAATGCCCTTGCTAATGAAGAAGCGGTTGAAAATGAAAAATTGTACAATAAAGTTTCCGAGTACCTGAAAGGCTTTGCAAAAACTAAGGGCTATAAAATGGTATTAACTTATTCAAAGGCTAATCCTACAGTGTTATTTGCCGATGAAAGCTTAGATGTAACCAAAGAAGTATTGGCAGGATTGAACGATGCCTACAAGAAAGAAAAGAAATAATTTATAATAGAAAAATGAATATCTAAGCCCTGGCATTTGGCCGGGGCTTTTAATTTTATGCTCTTCTGAACATTTAATATAAGGTCTAGAAATGCAAAACATCGATCACGAAAAGTTTATGCGGGTTGCTATTCAACTCTCAGAGCAAAATGTCACAAAAGCATGGGGCGGGCCATTTGGCGCGGTAGTCGTTAAAGATGGTAAGGTGATTGCAAAAAGTGGAAATAAAGTAACTACAACCTTAGATCCAACGGCCCATGCAGAAGTATCCGCCATTCGGATGGCATGCAAAAAGCTTAAAACGTTCGATCTTAGCGGCTGTGTGATTTACACGAGCTGTGAGCCATGCCCTATGTGCCTGAGCGCTATCTACTGGGCCCGCATTGGTAAGATCTATTTTGCCAATACCAAAAAAGACGCGCACCACATTGGCTTCGATGACCAGTTTATTTACGATGAAATAGCTCTGCCAATGAGCGACCGAAAGCTAGTGATCCAACAGATTTTAAGAGACGAAGCTCAGACCGCATTCCTCCTTTGGGATGAATCGGACATGAAAATCAAGTACTGATCCATGCAAAAGGTCACACGAAGAAAATTTATTGTTGGGGGCCTGGGACTTATTACTTCGTTGATTGCGCTTGATGCTTTCTGGTATGAAAAATTCTTCATTGAGATGAATGAATTTTATTTGGGAAACGCAACAGCCAGCACAAAAAACATCAAGCTCTTACAGATCTCTGATCTCCATCTGCAGTCTGTTGACAAGAAACTTATAACACTGGTCAGGGAAATCAATAAGATCAAGCCTGATCTGATTTTGTTAACCGGTGATATGCTCGACAGAAATGAAAATCTGCATAAACTCGATCATTTTTTGTCACTATTCGACCCCACAATTCAAAAAACCTCTATCCTGGGTAATTGGGAATGCTGGCGTGTTCATCCGAGAGAACTGCTTAAGATATATGATAAACATCAGTGTGAACTGATAGTGAATCATTCCTACAAATATACTTTTGGTGAAACGACCATTTCGGTTTCCGGAATGGATGATTTTATAGGGGGTCGGGCGGATTTTAAGGTTGCAATGGAAAGCTATACTCCTGCAAAATATCATGTTGTCATGAGCCACTGCCCGCAGCATCGTGATATCATTCAAAAGGAGATGAAAGATATTCCGATTGATCTGGTACTCTCCGGACATACACACGGCGGGCAAGTGAATTTGTTCGGATTTGCTCCGTTCCGACCGCCCGGAAGCGGTAGCTACGTCAGCGGATGGTACCGGGAAAGCCTACCTCACATGTACGTTTCCAGAGGAATTGGTACCACTGTTGTACCGGTTAGGCTGGGCTCAAGGGCCGAGGTGACAATATTTAATCTTCAGGCTTAATCGAACCAGCCCTCCTGCAAATCATCGATCTCTCTCCTATCCTTCTTCGTTGGACGTCCCGTACCCCGGTCACGACTTAAATTTGGGGTATGGAACATTGATTTATAAGCTGTGGTATCTTCTATAGGAGTAAGATCTTCGTAGAAAGTAACAGCAGTTTTAGTATCAACTCTCCTCTCCAATAGCCAGGTGACTCTGATGATCTTTCTGTTTGGGCCTTTTTGTACAGTATATTCCTCGCCGACTTTGACAACATGGGATGGTTTAAGATTCTGCCCGCTCATTTTGATGCGCCCGGCTTTACATGCCTCAGTAGAAATACTCCTTGTTTTAAATGCCCGAATAGCCCACAAATATTTATCAATTCGCAATTTCTCAATCTCAGCCATGATATCAAATTTACACAACAATCAGGCATTTGCCAGAAAATTCCCTTAATTTCGCTCAAAATTACAGTATGACCACCGAATTAAAGAAACTTATAGAAACTGCCTGGGAAGACCGCACGCTGATCACCTTTAAAGAATATAGAGACGCCATAGAACGAGTCATTTTACATCTGGATTCAGGAGAATTACGTGTTGCTGAACAAGTTGGTACACGCTGGCATGTTCACGATTGGATCAAAAAAGCTGTTATTCTCTATTTTCCAATAAGGGAAATGACAGAAATTGAAGTTGGGCCTTTTGTTTTTCACGACAAGATGAAACTTAAGACCGACTACAAAGCGAAAGGGGTGAGAGTTGTTCCTCACGGTATAGCACGTTATGGTGCTTACCTTGCAAAGGGAGTGATAATGATGCCATCCTATGTAAACATCGGTGCTTACGTAGACGAAGGTACCATGGTAGATACCTGGGCGACGGTTGGATCATGTGCACAGATTGGCAAACATGTGCACTTAAGCGGTGGAGTTGGCATTGGCGGGGTTTTAGAGCCTGTACAGGCGTCTCCAGTTATCATTGAGGATAATTGCTTCATCGGATCCCGTGCGATTGTTGTGGAAGGTGTACACGTTGAAAAAGAGGCTGTTCTTGGAGCTAACGTAGTATTGACAGCATCAACGAAGATAATTGACGTTACCGGCGAAGAGCCAATTGAGTATAAAGGAATTGTCCCTGCCCGATCTGTTGTGATCCCTGGATCGTACGCTAAGAAATTTCCTGCCGGCGAATACCAGGTTCCATGTGCGCTGATTATCGGACAAAGGAAAGAATCGACTGACAAGAAAACCTCACTTAATGATGCTTTGAGAGAGAACAATGTCGCAGTCTAGCACTTAAAATAATTATAGGAAATTTAAAAGGTTGAAGTATTTTCAGCCTTTTAAATTTTATAAACCCCGAAATGAAAATAGGTTTTGATGGCAAGCGTACAACTCAGAATCTTACAGGCTTGGGGAACTATAGCCGGTATATAATACAATTGCTGGCCAAATTTTATCCGGAGAACCATTACACAATTTACGCTTTAAAGCCCCCCTCTCAGGATTTAACAATAAGTGGCATTGAATACCAATACCCCAAAGTAAAGTGGGTCAAGTCTTACTGGCGTAGTTATGGTGTGGTTAAGGACCTTGTGAAACAAAAGATCGATCTTTTTCACGGCCTCAGCAATGAAATTCCTCATGGGTTAAAAAAAGCTGGAATACCGTCAGTGGTCACTATCCACGATCTTATCTTTATTCGATACCCGCAATATTATTCTTTTATTGACAGGATTATATACAAGCTTAAATTCCTTCACGCTGCTTTACACGCTGATAAGGTTATCGCGATAAGCCAGCAAACTAAACAGGACCTGGTAGAGTATTTCGGGATAAACGAAGATCGCATCAAAGTGATCTACCAAAATTGCGACCCTATATTTCGTCAAACGATTTCACAAACAGCTCGGAATACAGTCGCCAAAAAACATAGTCTTCCCCGGAAATATCTGTTAAACGTGGGCACAATAGAGGAACGCAAAAATTTGATGCTAATAGTAAAAGCATTAACAAAAATTGAGGCTGTTCATCTTGTAGTAGTTGGGAAGGAAACCGGGTACATTAAAAAAGTTAAAGACTTTATTGCGGAACATAACCTAACTGAACGCGTGCACTTTCTGAAAAACGTAGCACATGCTGATCTCCCGGCAGTGTACCAGCAAGCAGAACTCTTTATTTATCCGTCCAGATTTGAAGGATTTGGAATCCCAATAATTGAAGCTCTGCACTCCGGAGTACCCGTCATAGCAGCCACAGGATCGTGCCTCGAAGAAGCGGGTGGCCCGGGAAGCATTTATGTGGATCCTGATGATGCTACCGACCTGGCGAAACAAATCAGCGATATTCTGGAAAACAGCGAAAAAAGAACAGATATGATAAATGCCGGAAGGGAATATCTGGAAAAATTCGAGGACAAAAAAATCGCTGATCAAATGCTGCATTTTTACCAAAATGTTTTAGACAATGCTTAGAGAAGAAGTAAACAAAGCTTTTGAGGTATTAAAAGAAGGGGGCATGATCCTCTATCCTACTGATACGATATGGGGCATAGGCTGCGATGCTACTAATCCTGAAGCCGTAGAAAAAGTTTTTAAGTTGAAGGGCAGATCCTCGAAAAAAAGCCTGATCATCTTACTGGACACTGATAGCAAGCTTCAAAGCTATGTCAAAGAAGTCCCTGAAATTGCTTATGATCTGATAGAATTTGCTGAAAATCCATTGACCATTGTATATTCGGGAGCCAAAAATCTCGCTCCAAACGCCGTCGCCGAAGACGGTAGCATTGGTATTCGAATCGTGCGGCAGGAGTTTTGTGTTCAGCTTTTACAGCGTTTCCGTAAACCTATAATATCTACCTCAGCAAACTTGAGCGGTGAGTCCTCGCCTGTGAGTTTTCTTGACATAAGCCCGGAAATAATAAACGGGGTTGACTATGTGGTTAATTGGGACCAGAATGTGGCTACAAACGGCAAGCCGTCGACAATAATGAAGCTGGAGCCAGGCGGCAAATTCTCATTTATCAGGAAATAAGGTAGTGAAACCTGAGAATTGTCGTCCTTTGTCGATATTTGTTTACTATAAACCAATCATCCTTTATTAAAAGGAATGAATTGACATGAAAGAATACTTGCTTAATCCCATTTTTAAAAAACTCAGCAAACTAGCGGAGGATACAAACGACGAGATTTATGTTATAGGCGGATTTGTGCGGGATATTTTTTTACAAAGGCCATCAAAAGATATTGACATACTCGTTATTGGGAACGGAATTAAGTTTGCCGAGGCTGCAGGAAAGGAACTCCATACCAAAGTATCAGTCTTTAAAAGTTTCGGAACAGCTATGTTGCGAGACGGTGACCTCGAAATCGAATTTGTCGGAGCGAGAAGGGAATCGTATCGGGCAGAGTCAAGAAAGCCTATTATTGAAGATGGAACTCTGGACGACGACCAAAAGCGCCGGGACTTTACTATAAACGCAATGGCCTTTGGTTTAAACAAATCGAATTTCGGCCAATTGCTCGATCCATTCTGTGGCATTGATGATCTTGAACGAAAACTGATCAGAACACCCCTTGATCCGGAAATAACTTTCTCCGACGACCCTTTGAGAATGCTCAGGGCGATACGTTTTGCAACGCAATTGAGCTTTAGCATTGATGAAAAAGCATTAGATGCCATAAAATTGAATTGCAATCGTATAAAGATTGTATCGATGGAAAGGGTTACAGATGAACTGAATAAGATCATTTTATCACCAAAACCTTCCGTTGGTTTTAAATATTTGTTTGATACTGGCCTGCTAAAGGAAATATTTTCTCAAATGGTTGATCTTCATGGTGTCGATGTTATAGATGGCAAAGGACATAAAGATAATTTCTATCATACACTGCAAGTACTGGATAATATCTCAGAAGACACCAACGACCTGTGGTTGAGATGGGCAGCTATTTTGCACGATATTGCTAAACCTGCCACCAAACGATTTGAAGCCGGTCATGGGTGGACATTTCATGGTCACGAAGACAGAGGCGCGCGAATGGTGCCCAAAATTTTTGCTCAGCTGAAGCTGCCGCTGAATGAAAAAATGAAAATGGTACAAAAACTTGTACAGCTTCACTTACGTCCTATTGTCCTCGCACAGGATGTAGTCACTGATTCCGCAGTTCGGCGCTTATTATTTGAGGCAGGTGAAGAGATCGAAGGGCTCATGCTTCTCTGTAATGCCGATGTGACGACAAAAAATGAATACAAAGTAAAAAAATATAGACGTAATTTCGAATTGGTTAAGCAGAGGCTTAAAGAAGTTGAGGAAAGTGATCAGATCAGAAATTGGCAACCCCCCGTTAGTGGAGAGGATATTATGCTGGCATTTAATTTGAGGGCAGGTAGGGAAGTTGGCATAATAAAAAATCAGATACGAGAAGCTATCCTTGAGGGCGAAATAAAAAACTCCCGGGATGAAGCAATTCAGTACATGTTAGAAAAAGGTAAAGAGATTGGATTATTGCCAGCAAAAACCAACACATAAAAATTTAGAACAAAATCCGGAATCAGTTTTCAAATAGTATTTTTGTACTTAAATAGTAGATAGTAATGGCGATATATAGATTTAGGGTGTCTTTTGAGGATTATGATGATGTGGAGCGCGATATTGACATCAAATCAAACCAGACTTTTGAAGACCTTCACAAAGCTATTCATGCGTCAACAGGTTACAAAGTTGAAACTTCTTCTTCCTTTTACGTGAGTAACGATCAATGGATAAAGAATGAGGAGATTGCATTCCTTCCTAATCAGCGAAAGGTAAATAATGAAGTCGCTCTAATGGAGAATTCCAAACTTAGCAGTTTCATTGACGACCCTCACCAGAAGTTCTATTATATCTATAATTTTGACAGGCCTTTCGACTTTCACGTAGAGCTGATTAAGATAATGCTAAATGAGGAGGCTGGTAAAAGCTACCCTCATGTTTCCCGGAGCCTTGGCGAAGCGCCAAAAATCGCCGGCTCAGGAGTTCTTCCTCAGGTGGCTGCAACTGCAGTGTCAGATGATTTTGATTTTCTTAATGAGGAAGAATTTCAGCCTGAAGATACCGACGAGCTGGAGCAGATGAACGAAATGGGAATCACGACAGATCAGGAGAATACTGGCGAAGACGAAGAAGACGAAAAAGATGAGTTCATGGACGAATTTTCTGATAATGAGGGTTATGATGCCGATGATGTTCAAAAAGATGACTACTAATCTCTGACCAACATTTCTTAATGGCCAAAACACTGATCGTAATTGCAGGACCAACGGCGATTGGCAAAACCAAACTAGCTATACAATTAGCCCAGTACTACAAAACAGAGATAATTTCCGCAGATTCCAGGCAGTTCTATAGAGAGATGGCAATTGGCACCTCCAAGCCTTCGATAGAAGAGCTTAATGCGGCCAAGCATCATTTTATAGATTCCCTCTCTATTACTCATAATTATAGTGTTGGTGATTATGAAAGAGAAGCTCTTAGCTTAACTGACGAGCTTTTCACTGAACATGATGTGATTGTTATCGTAGGAGGTTCCGGGCTATTTATTAATGCCATAATCAATGGCTTCGACGACCTTCCCTCTTCCTCAAAGGATGTCCGTGATAAACTCAATAATTTGTTCGATACCCAGGGAATCACTTGCCTCCAGGAAAAGCTAAAAGAACTCGACCCAGCCTTTTATAAAGAAGTTGATATCAATAATCCCCACCGGCTAATCAGGGCTCTCGAAGTTTATGAAACGACTGGAAAGCCATTTTCAGGATTCCGGAATAAAATTAAAAAAAAGCGCACGTTTGATATCGTACAGATAGGACTTAACACAGACCGGGGAAAACTCTATGAGAACATCAATCATAGAGTAGATTTAATGATCAATGCTGGCCTCTTAAATGAAGTTGATGGCCTCAAATCGTTCAGGCACCTCAATCCACTAAATACTGTCGGGTACTCCGAGCTGTTCGACTATTTTGACGGTAACACTACATTAGAGGAAGCCATTGAAAAGATCAAGCAAAATACCAGAAGATTTGCCAAGCGACAATTAACATGGTTTAACAAATCGGGAGATATAAAATGGTTTCAGCCCAATGAACTTGAAAGCATCATCGTTTATCTCGACTCCTTGCTGGGCGATCCTGAGCACGGGGTGCGAAAAAGTTAAAGAATAGGATAAGAAAGGACAATGTACTTACAAGCTGGCTCATCACCAGGAACTTACCAGCCTGGCTTATTGGGTAAATGTCTCCATATCCAACTGTAGCACCAGTTATCAAACTAAAATATAGTGCTTCGGCAATGTTCCCCACTGGTTGATTTAAATAATTACCAGCGGCGTAAATCACTGCATACGATCCGATTACTTCAGCGAAATTAAAGAATAGCAGTATCAGTGATCTGTTATAATTCCTATCGCTATTGTGTTCCGGTAGAAATATCTTTTGAAAAATATAAACATACGTCTCAATAAGTAGGTAAATATTGATTGCGAACAGCCACGTATGATTCCAGAGGCCAAAGTAGAGCATGACAAATGGTATTGCCGTTTTGAAGATTACATAAAGCTCCCCTCGTATCTTCCTCTCATGATATGACGATTTTCGATGAATGTGTTCCAGATAAACTCCGGGAAAGAATGCGTTGGATGTTACCAGGAACAGTCTGAATATTCTCTCAATCCCAAAATCATTGTAATGGGAATTATGCCACACATCGCGGATTTTTTTAAAATGCGGCATATGCGGCTGCTCTTCAAGCTTGTTTAGGGCTTGATTCCCAAATATCAATCTGGTTAAATGCCGTTTCATTTAGGCTTGTGCCGGTGGACCACCGAAATTCATAGGCAATGCCGGAGGATCTTCGTTGATCTTGATCCGTCCATTAATGGCCTCGAACTTTTCAAGGTTATCTTCCAAAGCTCTCATAAACCGTTTAGCATGTTCCGGAGTTAAAACAATTCTCGACTTAACTCTTGCTTTTGGAACACCTGGCATAACACGGACAAAGTCTAAGACGAATTCGGTGTTAGAGTGTGTAATAATGGCGAGATTGGAATAAATTCCTTCTGCAACTTCTTCAGAAAGTTCGATATTTAATTGATTTTCGGAGTTTTGATCATCCATAATTTGAAATAAAAAAGTCCTCACTAAAAAGAGAGGACTTCATATTGGTATGCGTGAATTATTTTAGTGTAAAGTTAACGATTGCCATAATCGAACCGATAATAGCTAAAAATTGAATAATACCTGCAAAGTAAATTGATTTTGTCAGATCAGATTTCATATTTACCATATCCTCTCTTACTATCGCGATATCATTTTTTGTCGCATAAATTTCCCGCCTGGAATCAAACTCAGAAGTGACCTCAGATCTCACAAAAGATACCAATTCTTCAGCGCCCTTTTCTCCGAGCTTACTCTTTAATATCTGATATAATTGTATTTCCGAAACCGTCATACGTATAGTTATGCTATAAAATTACAAATTATGGGCCAAACAAAAAAGCCCCCGATTAAATCGGGGGCTCATAATTAGCTAACGGCAAAGGATTAAGCTTCTACTTCTTCCTGTTTTGATGCCAGTAATTTGTCGTATTCTTCCTGAGAACCAACAATGATACGCTCGTAATGGCGTAAACCTGTTCCCGAAGGAATCAAATGCCCAACGATCACATTTTCTTTCAGCCCTAACAAGTTATCACGTTTACCACTGATCGCTGCCTCATTCAACACTTTAGTAGTTTCCTGGAAGGAAGCTGCTGAGATGAATGATTTAGTTCCCAATGATGCACGGGTGATACCTTGAAGCATTTGGCTTGAAGTAGCCGCGATAGCATCACGGGTCTCCACAAGTTTCATGTCTTTACGCTTAAGAACGGAATTTTCATCCCTTAATTTACGTACAGATATGATCTGACCAGCTTTCAGGTTAGTTGATTCTCCCGGTTCTGTAACAACACGTTTATCGTAAATCTCATCATTTTCCAGTTGGAAATCCCAACGGTCAACAAGTTCCTTCTCTAAGAAACGTGTATCACCAGCGTCCTCGATCATCACTTTTTGCATCATTTGGTGAACGATGGTTTCAAAGTGCTTATCGTTGATCTTCACACCCTGCAGACGGTAAACTTCCTGGATACCGTTAACAAGGTATTCCTGAACTGCCGCAGGGCCTTTGATTGAAAGGATATCAGCAGGAGAAATTGATCCGTCTGATAATGGCATACCCGCTTTCACGAAGTCATTATCCTGTACAAGGATGTGTTTAGACAATGGAACAAGGTATTTCTTGACCTGTCCGTCTTTTGATTCGATAGACATCTCCCGGTTACCACGTTTAACTCCAGCTAAAGTTACAACACCATCGATCTCAGTTACAACTGCAGGGTTTGAAGGGTTACGTGCTTCGAACAATTCAGTCACACGTGGAAGACCACCCGTGATATCTCTTGTTTTTCCTGTTGAACGAGGGATCTTAGCAATGATCTGCCCCATTTTCACAGCTTCGTGTTCTTCAACTGCAATGTGTGCTCCTACCGGAATGTTATAACCTTTAAGTCCGTTTCCTTTCTTATCCGCAACCCGGATAACAGGGTTTTTTGTCTTATCACGGGTATCAATAATAACTTTCTCTCTGTGGCCAGTTTGCTCGTCAGATTCTTCACGGAAGGTAACACCTTCGATGATCGCCTCAAATTCAGCTTTACCTTCAAACTCAGAGATAATAACCGCATTATATGGATCCCAGCTACAGATCTTGTCACCTTTAGAGATCTTCTCACCATCCTTAACATATAGATAAGCTCCGTAAGGGATGTTGTTAGCCATGATCATTTTGTTTGTACCCGGCTCAACGATCCTGAACTCACCTGAACGTCCTAAAACAACCTCAAGTGGTCCTTCTTCAGTTTGGTGACTAACAGTTCTAACGTTTTCAAATTCGATAACACCATCGAATTTAGCCACGATCTGAGATTCTGCCGCAATGTTAGATGCAGTACCACCCACGTGGAATGTCCGAAGTGTTAACTGGGTACCCGGCTCACCGATTGATTGAGCAGCAATTACGCCGACAGCTTCCCCCATTTGAACACGTTTACCAGTTGCAAGGTTACGTCCGTAACAAAGCGCACAAACACCACGCTTGCTCTCACATGTAAGAACCGAACGGATCTCAATACCCTCAAGCGCAGAGTTTTCGATCTTAATTGCAACATGCTCTTCAATATCTTCACCTGCAGTAACAAGTAAATCATTGGTTAGTGGATCATATACGTCATGAAGACTTGTACGTCCCAAAATACGATCGTATAAAGGCTCAACAATATCCTCATTGTCTTTTAATGCTGTAGTGTAGATTCCTCTCAGGGTTCCGCAATCAGTTTCACCCACGATCATGTCCTGAGCAACATCATGCAAACGACGAGTTAAGTAACCCGCATCCGCTGTTTTCAAGGCTGTATCGGCAAGACCTTTACGTGCACCGTGAGTAGAGATGAAGTACTCGAGTACCGATAATCCTTCCTTAAAGTTAGATAAGATCGGGTTTTCGATAATTTCACCGCCTGAACCAGATTTCTGAGGCTTGGCCATCAAACCACGCATTCCGCAAAGCTGACGAATCTGCTCTTTAGAACCAC
>NZ_JBBJNI010000082.1:0-18096 GCF_037719425.1 Daejeonella sp.
CGATAAAGTCTATTATCGATGTTTCGAGAGTTGAATTGACTACAGACTTTTCAGCATTTGACGAGATCAGATTTAAGCGCGCCTATCTTGACAGCATTTTTCTTAATCTGCTAACAAACTCTGTAAAATATGCACAGCCGGGAAAAATACCGGTAATAACTATCGCTACCGAAATTACCGCAGGCATTAAACAACTGATCATAAGTGATAATGGGATGGGCTTTGATATGGAAAAAGTGAAGGATAAGATTTTTGGCTTGAATCAGAAATTCCATAATCACTCTGACAGCAAAGGAATAGGATTATACCTGGTATATAATCATATCACCAATCTGAACGGAACTATCGATGTGGTAAGTAAAATCAATGAAGGGACTAAATTTGTGATCTCATTTAAAGAATGATCACTAAATGGGCATGTTTGCATGAAGGAAATAAAGGCAATCGTAAAAGCCTACGATGATATCTCACCGGGAACCCATGCGGCACTTGCTACTGTTGTCAGAGTGGAAGGATCCTCTTATCGCCGGACCGGCGCTCGTATGCTCGTTCTGGATAATGGTTCATGGACGGGTGGTATTAGCGGAGGATGCCTCGAGGGCGATGCTTTAAAACGTGCGCGGCTGGCCATAAACAATTCCCGTCCAACTTTAATCACTTACGATACCACTGAAGATGATCCTCATCAAATTGGTGTTGGTCTGGGCTGCAATGGAGTTATCGATGTACTGTTTACTCCGCTTGATCTGCACGACAAAAAGAATCCCGTTGAGATCCTTAAATCTTGTGTTCAGGCGAGCCGCGATACCCATGTATTGCTTACTGTAACTCATCTGGAAGGTAACTGGAATATTGTCCGCGAGGGAAATGTCATTAAGTATACTGACGCAAATAGTTTAACTATTATTAATTCCAGGACTATCGAGAGCCAGATCGATGATAAAGTCAACTTACAGCTAGTGGAAAACAAGTCAGCACCTGCTCAATTCACTGCTGAAGGTAATCACATAGAGATCTTTATCGAAATACTTCCGCCGGAGATCAGTGTCATACTGATGGGCCATCAATACGACGTCTACCCGATGAGCAGGTTGCTGAAAGAGCTCGACTGGAGGGTAAGTATTTGCGGCGATGTTCTTAAGATCAACCCTCAGATAAGGTCCTATACTGACCAAATTGTTGCGATGACTGATCTTACCAGCTTAACAATTGATGATCATACCGCTATTATTCTGATGGCTCATGATTTTAATACGGATAAACAGAACCTGCTAAAGGCCCTGTCAACTCCAGCATCATTCATTGGAATGCTCGGGCCTAAAGTGCGATCGGAAAAGATATGGAAAGAGCTTTCTGACGAAGGACATGAAATATCACCGGCTGATATGGAACGCATTTATGCCCCTGTGGGACTTGACATTGGCGCGGTAACCCCTGAAGAGATTGCGTTATCTCTTGCAGCCGGTATCAAGGCGGCCTTTGCCAAAAGAGATGGCAACTTTCTGAAATTCAGAGATACCCCTATTCATACAAGAAATTAAGATGCAGACCGGCAAATTGCATTTCAACGTAAACACTTTCGCGATCATCATCCTGGCGGCAGGAAGGTCATCACGGCTGGGAAGTCCTAAACAACTCTTAAGCTATCGCGGGAAAACACTTTTACAACATTCAATTGATAGTGCAAAGCAGACCGGATCCAATAAGGTGATCGTTGTACTTGGCTCGGGTAAAGACCTTATCGGGAATAAAATTGACACTGCTGGAATAGAAATCGCGGAGAACCCGGATTGGGAAAGCGGTATATCATCATCAATTAAAGCAGGCATAAATGCCCTGAAAAAAATAGCACCTGATGTTGATGCATTGATATTAATGGTTTGCGATCAGCCATTTGCAGATGCTGAAATCCTTAAAGCACTTATAAAAAAGCAAACTGAGTCAGGTAAAGCAATTGTGGGATGCATGTATGAAAACACAAAAGGGACCCCTGCCCTTTTTCACAGCAGCCTTTTCCCCGACCTTTTAGCATTAAAAGGCGACACCGGTGCAAAAAAACTATTCAAAAAATACAAAGACGCAGCTTCGTTCGTTTCATTCAAGAATGGTGGTATCGATATAGATACATCAGAAGACTATCAGAACTTGCCTAAATAACCTAACTTTATATATGCTTATTGATTCATTCGACAGGGCTCACAATTATCTGCGGATCTCTCTTACAGACAACTGCAACCTTCGCTGCTTTTACTGTATGCCGGAGGAGGATTATGAATTCACCCCTGCCTCGAGGCTAATGCAACCGGATGAAATCGAGACAATTGCCAGAATATTTGTCGACAACGGGGTAAACAAGATCCGCTTAACAGGCGGGGAACCACTGGTACGTAAAGATGCTGCGGAAATTATAGCTCGTCTTTCAAAGCTCCCGGTTGATCTTACGCTCACCACAAATGCAACAAGGCTTCATGATTTTGTCGATGTGCTGGAAAAAGCCAAAGTCAAATCTTTAAATGTAAGCCTCGATACGCTTGATCCCGACAAGTTTAATATTATCACCCGCAGGGACGGCTTCAAAAAAGTAATGGATAATATCCATCTGATGCTGAGCCGCAACTTTAACGTTAAGATTAACGTGGTGGTAATGAAAGGGCTAAACGACAATGAAATTATTGATTTTGTCGACTGGACAAAGGACCTCCCGGTCCAGGTACGATTTATCGAGTTCATGCCATTCGATGGCAATCGCTGGACAAGCAATCAGGTCTTCACCTGGAGCAATATGCTGGACAGGATCGGGGAAAAGTACACACCAGTTCGTCTGCAGGATGGAGTTAATGATACCGACAAGAAATATAAGATTGAAGGCCACAAAGGGAGTTTCTCAGTGATCAGCACGATGAGTGCTCCTTTTTGCAGTGGCTGCAACCGCATGCGCCTCACTGCTGACGGAAAGATGAAAAATTGCTTATTCTCCACTAAGGAAACCGATCTGCTTGCGGCATTGAGAAATAACGAAGATATATTGCCGCTTATCCAGGAAAGTATTTTTTCAAAAGCGAAAGAGCTCGGCGGGCAGTTTACTAAAGACTTTGAGAAGATCCAGACTGAGGATCTGAACAATAGAAGCATGATAAGTATAGGAGGATAGATCTTTTTATGCGCGCAGAACTTATTTCAGTAGCAGAAGCACAGGATTTAATAAATGAACATACAGAAGTCCTTAGCCCAATCAGGATTTCATTAATGGATGCAACAGGACTAATTCTTTCCGAGAACGTTTTTGCCAAAACCGATGTCCCTCCATTCAACCAATCGTCAATGGATGGTTATGCGATCAACTACGATGACTGGGAACAATCCGGTCAATTAAAGATTAAGGGTGAGATTGCTGCAGGATCAGACAAAAATACGAGGCTGGAGCCTCAAAATGCTGTCCGAATATTTACGGGTGCGGCAGTGCCGGAAGGTGCAGATACTGTAGTGATGCAGGAGAAGATCAGGATAACAGAAGGAAACCTGGTGATTGAAGATGATAATTTGATCAAAGGCCTGAACTTCAGAGAAAAAGGAAGTGAAATAAAGGCCGGATGTCTGGCCCTCGAAAAAGGAACATTGATGACACCTGCCGCAATAGGCTATCTGGCTGGCGTGGGCATTCAGGATATAAATGCTTATCCCAACCCCAGTGTTAGTGTTATTTTAACTGGTAACGAACTTCAAAGTCCGGGAAAAGACCTTGCTCACGGCCAAGTATATGAAGCAAATTCCTTTGCACTAAATTCAGCCCTGCGGCAAGCAGGTATCTCCCAAATTGATTTTCTTTATTCAGAGGACACACTCGAAGCCCTGACAACCAAAATTGCCGAAGCCGTCCAAAAAAGCGATGTCGTGCTACTAACTGGTGGTGTTAGTGTTGGCGACTATGACTTTGTGGTACGTGCGGCTGTTGCAAACGGGATTGAGCAAGTTTTTCATAAGATCCGTCAAAAGCCAGGCAAACCTCTATTTTTCGGAAAAAAAGGGAGAAAGGTAATATTTGGATTACCCGGAAACCCGGCTTCTGTTTTAAACTGTTTTTACGAATACGTATTACCGGCTTTAGGTCTAATGAGCTCGCGTAAAACAGCTTTGAAAAGTCTAAAGGTTCCCCTGAAAACGGCATTAAAGAAGCCCGCAGGGCTTACGCAGTTTCTAAAGGGATACTATGATGGAGAATCAGCTCTTGATCTGAAAGCGCAGGAATCTTTTCGGCTTAGCTCTTTTGCAAAAGCAAATTGCCTTATCAAACTTGAAGAGGGAAAAATAGAATTCACCGCGAATGAGCTGGTGGAAATTCATCTGTTGCCTGAATACCATGGATAATATTTACTTGTTCTATTGCCTGTTGTTTATAGTTGCGATGTTGTACTCATCTGTAGGACACGGAGGCGCGAGCGGTTATCTGGCATTGATGGCTATCTATGCATTTAGTCCGGAGGTTATGAAACCAACTGCTCTAATTCTGAATCTTTTTGTGTCACTGACTTCGTTCATACAGTTCTATCGGGGGGACCATTTTAAATGGAAAATATTCCTGCCTCTTGCTCTGGCGTCTATCCCTTTGGCCTTTGCGGGGGGATTGATTACTATGGATGCGTCGATTTACAAAAAAGTTCTGGGTTCATTGCTTTTCATTCCGGTTATTAGATTCCTGTTCTTTGCAAACATCCCTGACGAAGAATTAAAAAAGTCTAACACTGCGTTGTCGATATTGATTGGCTGTTCTATTGGTTTTCTATCCGGCCTGATCGGAATTGGCGGAGGAATTATTTTGTCTCCTGTCCTCCTGCTATTGAAATGGGCCAACCAAAAACAAGCAGCAGCCATTAGCGCCTTATTCATTTTTGTAAATTCCTTATCGGGATTAGCAGGCCAGCTAACAAAAGGAATTAGCTTCAGTCCTGATATGTTGAGCTATGTCACCATCGCTTTCGCAGGAGGCTTGTTCGGCGCTTATCTTGGAGCATTAAAATTCAATCAAAATATACTAAAAAATACTCTGGCCGTTGTGTTAATGATGGCGGGATGGAAGCTTATCTTTACGTAAATGCAGGTTAAGGTTTTAATATTTGGGCAGTTGACAGATATCACCGGTTTATCTGAAATCGAATTGGAAAACATTTCCGACAGAGATGAACTTATTGAAACGCTAACGCAACGGTACCCTCGCCTGACTGACTCGAAATACGCAATCGCTATCGATAAAAAAGTGATCACCCATAATACCCCGTTAACAGACAATAGCATTGTTGCGCTGTTACCGCCCTTTTCAGGAGGATAGTGATGGCATACAAAAAGGGGAACCCAAGATATCAGCGTCAAACTTCACTAACAGAAATTGGCGAAACCGGCCAGGAAAAGCTCGCGAATGCAAAGGTCCTGGTAGTTGGAGCAGGCGGCCTGGGTTGCCCTGCCTTGCTATACCTCGCCGGTGCCGGGATTGGCACAATCGGTATAGTTGATCACGATGCCGTATCCCTAAGCAATCTGCACCGCCAGGTGTTGTATTCAAGTGACGATATCGGGTTGTCAAAGGTCCTTAGAGCTGCCGACATTTTAACAGCACTCAACCCTGAGATTGATATTATCTCCTACAATGAGATGCTCAATCCTCAAAACACTCATAGCATCATCTCTCAATATGATTTTGTTGTAGACGGCACAGATAATTTCGCCAGCCGGTATATGATAAATGATGCCTGCGTACTTTCAGGAAAAACGCTAATTTATGGCGCTATTTCAAGATTTGAGGGGCAGGTAGCAGTTTTCAATCATGAGACCGGCGATGGATCAGCAAAAACAAATTACAGGGATCTTTTCCCCAACCCGCCAGCCGAAAATGAGATCCTTAATTGCGAAGAGGCAGGTGTAATTGGGGTGCTGCCCGGAATAATAGGAACTATGATGGCAAATGAAGTAATCAAATTAGTTACCGGAGTTGGTCTACCTCTGGTAAACCGATTAATGACCTATAATTCATTAACCAACCAGATCTATGAACTACAGATCCAACCCCGGGAAGACACACGCTCACTTATTCCTGAAAGTGTTAACACATTTAGGCAAACCGACTACGACTGGTCATGCTCAAATCACTCAGCAAATCAGATAGACATGAATTTGTTCAAACAAATGATGAAGGACCCAACTGTATCTTTTATAGATGTGAGGGAAATAAACGAAACACCCATAGTTGAAGGATTTAATTATTCAAAACTACCCCTAAGCACCTTCGAAAGCAGTATAAACGGGATTACAGCAGAAAATGTTGTTCTGTTCTGTCAGTCAGGGAAACGAAGTTTAAGTGCAGCCAGAATGCTCACCGAGCGCTATGGAAATTCAAAAAAAGTATATAGCTTAAGGGGTGGAATTGCCTCATGGAATAATTCACGGGAAGATTAATATGTCAGACAGAAAACCAAAAAATATATTTACTGCGGGTCCGATACCAGCGTCGTTCATTGCTGAAAGTATTCAGAAACATAGCACACAAAAAGCAATTGGCGGACATAGTATATTCCTCGGTCAGGTACGCGCTGATGAAACGGAGAGCGGTGTTATAACAGCTATAGAATATACCGCCTTTGAAGATATGGCGATCGAAAAGATGCATCAGATACGCGAAGATATATTCTCAAAGTACCCGTTGACATGCATGCATGTACACCACAGCCTGGGTAGGGTCTCTTCAGGGGAAATCTGCCTTTTTGTTTTTACCTCTTCGGCACATCGCAAGGCGGCTATTGATGCTTGCGAGGAGACTGTTGAAAGGTTAAAGGCAGAATTGCCGGTTTGGGGAAAGGAGATAATCGAGGGTGACAAACATCAATGGAAAGTGAATAAATAATGTGACGCTATGCAATCTGACGCTAAAACAATTGACGAGTACTTCGAAGGACTTTCTGAGGACAGGAAAGCTCCAATGCAACAACTATGGCAAGTTATTCTGGAAAATATTCCAGACGGGTTTTCCAGACAGATGGGATACGGTAATGCAGGCTTTGTCGTTCCGCACACTATCTATCCGGCGGGATACCACTGTGATCCAAAGCAGCCTCTGCCTTTTGCAGGCATTGCCTCCCAAAAGAATTTTATTGCCCTTTACCACATGGGGATTTATGCTGATAAACAATTGCTGGATTGGTTTATATCAGAATATCCAAAACATTCTACTGCTAAGCTCGACATGGGCAAAAGCTGTATCAGGTTTAAAAAGCCTGACCAGATCCCATTCAAATTGATTGGAGAACTAATGAAAAAGATGACCGTTGAAGATTGGATCAGACTCTATGAGAAGGTGATGAAACGGTAGAGGCTTCCGGCCTGGCTTCACATCTTATTCAATTGCGTAACTATATCCTCACAAAGTTGATGGGTGATTAACGAATCCTGTGTAGTGAACTGGGGGCTTCCTCCACAGTCAAGTGCCTGAACAAAGTCGCTGGTAATTTGCTCAAAACCTCTTTTAGACAGTGTAGAATCCCAATCTCCCATCGCCTTGCTGGTTTCATCGCGATTAACATGAACGTTTGAAGAGGATAGATTCACAACGGTGCGCTTTTGAGCGTGACTGAACACTTCTACTTTTTCTTCAATAATTCCAGAATCCCTGTTCATTATTCCGATCCCTATGGCCCCGTTTTCGGCAGTCATCTGAATAACAACATGATACAGCAGTCCGCCTTTTTTCATTCCTTTAACATTAAGCTCTTTAACAGGATAAGGAAATAAATAGTTGAGCGTATCCACAACATGGATAAAATCATCAAAAACAAATGTCCGTACATCTCCGGGCAGTGAAACGCGATTCTTTTGCATGATGATCATGTTAGGCTCTGCAATCTGTTTCAGTTCACGATACGCCGGGGCATATCTCCTGTTAAAGCCGACCATCAGCATTAGCTTCCTGCTGTCCGCCAGTTGAAGTAGCCTTTTGGAGGATGCATAATCATATGTGATCGGCTTATCCACATAAACATGGATATTGTTCATCAACAACATCTGAATAATCTCGACATGACTGCCGGTTGATGTATGCACGAAAGCTGCCTGAATACCGCTGTTGAGAATCGATTCAAAATTTTGATGCAAGTTCTGGAACCGGTATTGTCTTCCTATCCGGAAAAGCTTTTCGAGATCACGCGTATAGAGGTGAAGTTCGAGCTCCCTGTTGCACAATACAGGAAGGTAGGCCTTTTGAGCAATATCGCCCAAGCCTATGATGCCTACTTTTAACACAATTCCACAGAGCTTAAGTTCATAACGAGGTTTACAACGCTTATTTCCGTACCGTTTCCTTTTTCAGTACCGCCCAGCCCTCAGGATCCTCGCCGCCGAGCACCCAAACGGATATTCCTCTAAGGTTGTATTTTTTGAGCAGGTCGAGTTTGGGCTTTAAGGATTGCGCATCTTCTATGAACAAATACTCGAACACACCATCTTTATCCCACATCGCCCAATTTACCTGGCCTTTCTCATGCCAAACCTTTTTTGCATTATTCTGTCCGAGAAGGTGCTGTACCATTGGATATTTTGCACTTCGTCCATTTGCAAATCCACCACGTTCCGTGGTATAGTCGGTAAACCAGTGTACCGAATAGTTGGGAATTCCCATCGAAAGCCTTTCCGGCTTGACACCCTGGGCCAGAAGATACTTTATCACCTGTTCCATCCATTCAGGGCTCGCAACCGGTCCCGGAGGTGTACGCCTGGTATGCTGATCGTATGTCATGATCGAGATAAAATCACCGATCTCCGAAAGCTCTTTGAACGAATAACCAGCCCTCCAGTTCTCATAAAGAAAAAGGTGATATGCACTTGGGCCGCCCACATTTTCTGTAGCATGCACAAGCGCCGCAGATAATTGAAGGTTGTTCTTATGCAAAGCTTCAGCTGTTTCTTTAAAATAAAGTGTAAAGTCGGTCATATCCCGGATACTTAAGCCTTCGAGGTCGAACTGCCAGCCATCCAGATCATACTTTTTGGCATATTCAAGCATCATCTCAATGGAACGTTTACGGGAAACGGGGTTGGAAACAATATCGTGAAGAAGCTTTTGGTCAAAACCGCTATTGACAATCAGGGGCATCACTTTTACTTTATTGGCTTTTGCTAAAGAAAGCACACGCGGGTCTACAGATCCGGAAAGGGTTCCTTCTTTACTAACCAGGAATGTCTGCGGACAAACAATAGAGATCTGGCTGACATTTGCCCTGAAACTTTCAAAAGACTCAGGAGTGTTCACCATATAAAAAAGATTTTCTGATCTGGTTTGAGCTTTTAGAGCAGATATTGTGTGTAATAGCAAAGCGATTACAATGAACCTTTGAAACATAGTGAGTAAATTTAGTTCATAAATGTAGCGAATGAGGTTTATTTACACAATGTAAATAAGTGTTTGTAAAAGCCGGCTTGAAAGACTTATAAATGTAAGTGCTGCCAGAGTTAAAATACAATTATAAAGATTAAATTTACTCATGGAATCAGATTACAATCGGATGGATATAACGAAAGACCTCAGACTCGCCGTACTTATTGACGCGGATAATGTCCCTTATTCCAATGTAAAACCGATGTTCCAGGAAATTGCAAAATACGGCACGCCAACATTCAAACGCATCTATGCCGATTGGACCAAGCCTACAGTTTCGGGATGGAAAAAGGTCCTTCTGGAGAATGCAATAACACCAATTCAGCAATACAGCTATTCAACAGGGAAAAACGCGAGCGACAGCGCTATGATCATTGACGCCATGGATATTCTTTACTCAGGTAAAGTTGATGGCTTTTGCATCGTTTCAAGCGACAGCGATTTTACGCGCCTGGCAACACGTTTGAGAGAAGCTGGCATGAAGGTTATCGGCATCGGCGAAAAAAAGACCTTGATCCCCTTCATAACAGCATGTGATAAATTCATTTACCTCGAAATTTTAAAGGATAATGAAGCCTCCCCTGATGAGCATCAACCGGTTAAGAAATCGAGAAATAACACCCGGAAAAGTTCGGCCCCGTTGAATAATATCGACAAGGAGCTGATCAGGCTTATCAAAGACAGCGTGTCGGATCTTGAAGATGAGAATGGCTGGGCGTATCTCGGTAACCTGGGTAATCTGATCCTGAAAAAGAAGCCTGACTTTGATTCGAGGAATTATAATTACCCTAAACTACTGCCCCTCATTAAAGGTCTGAACATGTTTGAATTTGATGAACGAATAACGGGAAAAGGGAATATTAAGCATGTTTATATTAAGATTAAAGGCTAGAGTTAAGCTTAATGCTAAAAGCTTTAAGCTGAAAGCTAAACCCTTCTGCCGCAAAACCCCAAAGAGCGTTAGATTTTTACCGACAAATTCCCGACATTCACCGACAACCAGAGTAAACTCGCCTAATAAGCATTTGCTGATGGCCTTTTATACGTTAGTTTAGATAAAATTCATACGATATGCAAAATTTAAAAACCTCCAATCAAAAATCAGGTAAAGCTCTTGTAGGCATGATATTACTTGGCGTGGGATGTATATTATTAATCAAAACACTCGGTATATTTTTTATACCGGGATGGGTCTTAAGCTGGCCTGTATTTATGATAGCAATTGGCTGCTTCATTGGGTCACGCCAGGGATTTGACAAGCCTGCGGCATTTGTTCCGCTGATCATTGGATTTATCTTTTTAAGTAGCCGTATCCTGCCGGATATGGACCTGAGCAGATTTTTCTGGCCATTCCTGATCATCGCTTTTGGTGTGTGGATGATCATGGGCAGGAAAACACCAAATATGGACAACTTCCGAAAGTGGGATAAAAACCCCGATCACGATCCTAATGCATGGTCTGCGACAGAAGCTGATCCAACAACTACCGGAACGGGTGATACTTTAAATACTGATCAGCCGGGTTCGGCACCAATCCCGGAAGACAGGGTAGAGTCTGTTTCCATATTTGGAGGTATTAAGAAAAACGTTGTTTCCAAAAACTTCCGCGGCGGAGAAATAGTCAATTTCTTTGGCGGATCAGAGATAAATCTAATGCAGGCTGATATAACCGGGCGGGTTTATCTGGAAGTAGTGCAGGTGTTTGGAGGCACAAAAATAATAGTGCCTTCCAACTGGACCGTGCATTCTGAGATGGTTGCCATATTCGGAGGAATTGAAGATAAACGCCCTCCCCAGTTGAACGCAGCCACTGACAAAGTCCTGGTAATCCAGGGCACGTCAATATTTGGTGGCATAGACATCAAGAGCTTTTAATCAATAACGGAAATTCAAATATTAAATACCAGTCAAATCATAAATCACGGAGGTGTCTCAGCATCAAATAAGTCCTACGATTATTTCAGGTTCGGTTCTGTCAAGGAATAAGATCATCCTGATCGTTATCCAGTGTATAGTAGTCTGTGTCCTGGCACAGTCCGCAATACTATTCTGGTATGGCTTTACACCGGCAACATGTTTTATTGATGGATCTGTAAGTACGATCTTACTCGCAATTGCGTGCTATCTGATAGGGAATAACCTACGGTATTACCGCCCTGAAAAAAACAGGTACATGTTGATGCTCATGTACTGCGCGATCCTGGCTTCGATTTGGCTGTTAGTCAACCACTGGATCCTTGACTCATTCGTTTTAACTGATCCTCATTACGCAGAATTTCTTTACAATTCATTGCCAGTGCGGTTTTTCCTGGGCCTTTTGATCATCAGCTTAATGGCAATGATAAGTGTGGTCTACTATACCCAGCAGGACCAGAAAGAGACTGAAAAACGTAAAATTGATGCAGAAACCCTGGCGAGGGATGCTGAGCTTTATAATTTGAGACAGCAGCTGCAGCCCCACTTTCTTTTCAACAGCCTGAATTCTATAACGGCACTTATCGGGAGCAGGCCTGAAGAGGCGAGAAAGATGATACATCAGCTTTCAGACTTCCTGCGGGGCACCCTCAAAAAAGAAGATCAGGCACCAGTAACCCTGGAAGCCGAGCTTGAACATCTACAGCTTTACCTTGACATCGAAAAGGTCAGATTTGGTCACCGCTTATCGACAGAAATCTCTTTTCACGAATCCTGCAGGCCGCTATTATTGCCTCCTATGCTGCTGCAGCCCATTGTTGAAAATGCTATTAAGTTTGGCCTGTACGACACTACAGGTATAGTGACTATTAGTATTTTTGCAGAATGTGTTGATAATGAATTGCATGTAACTGTTCAAAATCCATACGATCCTGATACAACACGTCCGAAGCACGGAACCGGGTTCGGGCTAAGCGGAGTTAAGCGCAGATTACATTTATTATTTGGGCGCACCGACTTATTGGAAACTACATCTTATACCCATATATTTACAACAACTGTAAAAATTCCTCAGGTATAAAAATGCGTGTTATTTTAATTGATGATGAGCCTCTGGCTCGTTCGGTAGTGATCGAATATCTGCAGTCGTGGCCGCAGATTGAGATCGTACAAGAGTGTAGCGATGGTTTTGAAGGCGTTAAAGCTATCGCCCAACATGAACCAGACTTGATCTTCCTTGACATCCAAATGCCGAAGATAAACGGATTTGAAATGCTCGAGCTCATCGAAAAACCCCCGTCAGTAATATTCACAACAGCCTTTGATGAATATGCTATCAAAGCTTTCGAAGAACATGCTATCGATTATCTTTTGAAACCGTTCACCAAAGAACGTTTTGACAGGGCTGTACAAAAATGGCTCGACACCAAGCCAACGGCTGAAGCTAAAAAAGACACAACTGAGATCCTTGACAATATTCAGACCTCCTCTCCTAAAAATGAGCGTGTCGTTGTGAAAACTGGGAACAAGATAAAAATCATACCTGTAAACGATATCATTTTCCTAGCTGCCGACGATGACTACGTAAAGATCCACACAGCCGAAGGATCGTTCCTCAAAAACAAGACAATGGCTTATTTCGAGAAGCTTTTGGGAGAAGATAATTTTGTACGAGTCCATCGCTCTTACATTGTTAAAATAGATGAAATCACGAGGATTGATCCCTACGAAAAGGAGTCTCATTTGGCTATTCTTAAGTCAGGAGAGAAAATTCCTGTAAGCAAAACGGGTTATCCAAAGCTTAGGCAGGTTCTTGGGCTTTAATAGGTGAAAGTTGAAAACTGAAAACTGAAAGTTGCTGGATTTCCGACATCGGGAGTTATTCTTTCATTTTTTTGACCGCTGACTTCCGCTTTCAGTTTTCAGATCCAGTCGTACGTACAACTCAAGAGAGAAGTACCTTCCACGCCTCGGCTACTCTACCCTCATCTAATAATTTTCGTGCATACTGATGCAGTTCCCGTTCACGGTTAGTGTTATCTCCGATAGTGGCGTCAAGTATTTGTTTGAGTTCAGGGTCTGACTGAAACTGAGCGATCTCATCATCAGAAGGAAGTTGCTCTACATTTCCGAGCTGGCCTAAATTATTCCCTGTCAGGATATCTGAATTTCTGATTGCCGATGGAATTGCGTCCACTCCTATACCTAAAGTGCGCACAGGTTTTTCCACTTGAAAGAGACTTTCTTCGGTAACCCTGCAGTACCAGTCGCCACCGAGCCTTGCCACAAGGTCAATTTTCACCTGATCGATCTTACCAGCATCGTCAAGAATTTCTTCCCGGATGTGAATACGTTTTATTTCAGCCAGTACCAGATTTCCAGCACCAGCATTTTCACCCAGAGGGATAACCCGTTGTACTAAACATTCCATTTGCACCGGCGATTCAGCTACTCTTGGAGGCTTCACGATCTCCGATGCCAGTGGGGTAAAACCTGCTTTAATAAACTCATTAACGCCTTTCGGATATTCAACACTTGCGAGAGAAGTCTGCCTCACCATATCATAATTCACAATATTGATCACACACTCAGGCACTTCAAGAACATTTTCAAGACTATGTTTGGTGGTATTGTCCCTCACTCTTCTGGCTGGTGAAAAAATACAGACCGGCGGGTTTGTGCTGAACATATTGAAAAAGCTGAACGGGCTGAGATTAACATTCCCTGCACTGTCAATGGTTGACACAAAGCAGATCGGCCGCGGGGCAATGGCATACTGCAGGTAGTTTTGCAGCTCTAGAGCAGTTAGCTCTGAGGGGTTTAGGGATAGCATCGTGATTTAAGTTTGAGCCAAGAGCCAGGAACCAAGAGCCAGGACCTGCGATATTAACCCCGGCTGTGTCTTGATTCTTGGTTCTTGGCTCCTGGTTCCTTAATTGTTCTTTTTCAATTTAAGTATCGACCAATCTGTATCCGTTTTACGAATTGTATTGGTGAGCCGCCCAAGGCCAGCTATTTCCATTTCTACAATATCCCCTGCCTGAAGCCATTGTGGCTTATAATTTGGATCATTTAGTAAACCTGTACCATTTAACTCCATGAAACATCCTGTTCCAACAGTTCCTGATCCGATTACGTCGCCCGGTAGAATATCCACCCCATAGGAGCAGCGTTCAATGATTTCCGCAAAGGTCCAGTCCATATCCGCCATATTCCCTGAGGATACTTCTATTCCATTTACCCAGCATTTCATAGAAAGGTTATAACTATTGCCTGTGTGGCCAGCTTTCGCTGATGTCTTATACTCCTCAAGCTCATCCGGAGTCACCAACCATGGTCCGATAATCGTCGAAAAATCTTTTCCTTTTGCCGGGCCTAGGTTAAGAAGCATTTCTTCCATCTGTAAAGTACGCGCACTCAGATCGTTCATGACCATATAACCGGCGATATACGAGTCTGCCTCAGCGGCTGTCAAGTTTCTGCCTTTTTTTCCAATTACAATCGCTGCCTCGAGCTCAAAATCAAGTTTTTCAAAGTGATCCGGCATGCATTCGATATCCCCAACTCCCTGTATAGCATTATGATTAGTAAAATAAAAGATAGGATATTGATCAAATTCCGGGATCATTTCAACCCTACGGTTCTTTCTCGCCGACGCTACATGCTGCCGAAATGCATAGCCATCCCTGCACGAGGACGGATGCGGAACCGGGGCAAGAATTTCGAAGAATATTTCTTCTTTCGCTTTCTGCTTTCCTGACTTGATCTGGTCATTTACCTTTTTAGCCCGGTCCATCAGCTCTTCTCCTCCACTCAAAAACTCATTCATATTGTCAGGAATAAGCTTGTCACAGGAATTGAGATTATAGATATGTCCTTTTATAAAAACACCCAAGTGTTCACGGTCTTCCGTTTTGTAGGAAACTAGTTTCATAGAGGGTCGATTTGGTTAGCGGCTTAGTCAAAACTAGTGAAAACAGTTGAGAGTTGAGAGTTGAGAGTTGAGAGTTAAAAAAGATCTGACGTATGAAAAGATGATTGATGAGCAAGAAGCGGAGGCAACACTCTTTATGCATTGACAAATTGTCAACTTTCAACTATCAACTCTCAACTGAATCGTTACCTTTACACTACCAATTATTTAACCAATAAATTCTAGTCTATGCCTGTTTACCATACATTAGGATCTATTCCTCATAAGCGACATACCGTTTTTCGTAAACCGGATGGCACTCTCTATGCCGAGGAACTGGTCTCAACTGAAGGATTTTCCAGTTTGTATTCACTGGTTTATCACACTCACCCACCGACAATTGTAAAGTCTTTGGGAGAGCCATATTCTGTTGAGCCGAAGATCGCAAGGGAGAAACATCTGAAACATACCAGCCTGATTGGTTTTAATATCAAACCTGAAGATGACTTTTTGGAAAGTCGCAAGCCTGTACTGGTAAACAGCGACCTTCATATTTCATTAGCAGCTCCAAGGAAATCGATGACTGATTATTATTACAAGAACAGTCAGGCTGACGAAGTAATATTTGTACATGAAGGCACCGGAACACTTAAAACCGGCTTCGGTAAGATCAAATTCGCTTATGGCGATTATTTGGTAATTCCACGTGGCACCATTTATCAAATGGAGTTTGATAATGAGAGTAACAGGCTTTTCATAATTGAAAGCTTTAGCCCAATAAGGACGCCAAAACGTTATAGAAATGCCTGGGGGCAACTGATGGAGCACTCCCCATTTTGTGAACGCGACATTAAAAGACCACAAGACCTTGAAACAAAAGATGAATTCGGAGATTTCAAGGTTTTAATCAAAAAACAAGGCCTGATTTATCCATATGTATATGGTACCCACCCATTCGACTTTATCGGCTGGGATGGATTCCATTATCCATGGGCATTTTCAATCCATGATTTTGAACCTATAACAGGCCGGGTACATCAACCGCCGCCGGTTCACCAAACATTTGAAGGGCACAACTTTGTGATCTGCTCATTCGTACCACGTAAGTACGATTACCATCCCGAATCAATTCCAGCTCCATACAATCACAGTAATGTAGACAGCGACGAAGTATTGTATTATGTTGATGGCGATTTTATGAGCCGGAAGAGTGTTGTAAAAGGGCAGATCACCTTGCACCCGGGAGGAATTCCTCATGGACCACATCCGGGAACCGTGGAAAAATCAATTGGCAAAGAAAAAACTGAAGAGCTTGCCGTTATGATCGACCCTTTTAAACCTTTGATGCTAACAGATTATGCGATCAGCATCGAAGATGAATCTTATCACAAAAGCTGGCAGGAAAACGTAGAGTAGGAAGCCTAACCCCCGCCCTCTCCATAGTAGAGGGAGAGCAAACGGAATAATATAAATACCATGAAAACTGAAATAATTGAAAATAAAACTCAAAACACAGATTTCCTTCCTTTAAACGGGACTGATTATATTGAGATGTATGTGGGGAACGCTAAGCAGGCGGCCCATTTTTATAAAACTGCTTTTGGATTTCAAAACCTGGCCTACGCAGGACCGGAAACGGGTGTAAAGGATCGTGCGTCATATGTCCTGATGCAGAATAAGATCAGGCTGGTTTTAACCACGCCTCTGTATCCTGAACATCCGATCTCTGAACAGCTCACAAAACACGGAGATGGAGTTAAGACCATAGCACTCTGGGTGGATGATTCTTATAAGTCCTATCAGGAAACTGTCTCACGGGGAGCTGAAAGCTATATGGAACCTCAAACACTAGAGGATGAAAATGGAGTATTGAAAATGAGCGGAATTTATACCTATGGCGAAACCGTGCATTTATTTATCGAGAGAAAGAATTACAATGGTCTTTTCATGCCAGGATTCGTGAAATGGGAAAGCCGCTACAATCCGGAAGAAGCCGGCTTATTATACGTCGATCATTGCGTTGGCAACGTCGGCTGGAACCAAATGGACAAATGGGTAAAATTCTACGAAGACATTATGGGCTTCAAGAATATTCTTACTTTTGATGACAAGCAAATATCAACCGAGTATTCGGCACTGATGAGCAAGGTCATGAGCAATGGCAACGGTTACGTTAAATTCCCGATCAATGAGCCAGCTGAAGGCAAAAAGAAATCTCAGATTGAGGAATATCTTGATTTTTACGGCGATGAAGGTGTGCAGCATATTGCAATCGCGACCAACAACATCGTTGACACCGTGACTAAACTGCAGGATCGCGGCGTTGAATTCCTTAAAATTCCAACCGTTTATTATGACGACCTGGAAGCCAGAGTTGGAAAGATTGAAGAAGACATTGAGCCGCTAAAAGAATTAGGTATCCTTGTGGACAGGGATGAAGAGGGTTACCTGCTTCAAATATTTACAAAACCGGTTGAAGACAGGCCAACACTTTTCTTTGAGATCATCCAAAGAAAAGGAGCAAAATCTTTCGGTGCAGGTAACTTTAAAGCACTTTTTGAAGCTTTGGAAAGAGAGCAGGAATTAAGAGGGAATCTGTAACGATTTGCAGATTAGGAAATGAGAGAATGAGCAAATGAGTTAGCCGGCAAAATTTAAACAATTAAGGCTAAAACAATTAAACTCGCTTAAAAAAACAGCAACAGATTGCTTCGCTTCGCTCGCAATGACATGCTTCGTTGGGGACTAAGTGGGAAAAACGGGGCTGCGCCCCCGTCTTCCCCACTTCCTTTAAGGCGACATTGTCATTGCGAGGGGTAATTTATTTCATAAAAATCAATATAAAAGACGTTACTTT